>CALXOY010000020.1 GCA_944390145.1 uncultured Duodenibacillus sp. | reverse complement strand
AATTGTGGCGGGCGGCTTGCCCGAGACGTCGTAGACGACGCGGTTGATGCCCTTGACTTCATTGATGATGCGGTTGGAGACCGTGGCAAGCAGTGAATACGGCAGCTCCGACCATTTTGCTGTCATGAAGTCGCTTGTTTCCACCGAGCGCAGGCTCACCACCCAGTCGTAGGTGCGTCCGTCGCCCATTACGCCCACGCTCTTTACGGGCAGGAACACTACAAAGGCCTGGCTTACCTTGTCGTACCATCCAGCGCGGCGCAGTTCTTCGATAAAGATCGCGTCGGCTTCGCGCAGAAGGTCGGCATACTCGCGCTTGACTTCACCCAGAATGCGCACGCCAAGACCTGGACCCGGGAACGGATGGCGGTAAACCATCTCGTGGGGAAGACCAAGTTCAACGCCCAGCTCGCGCACTTCGTCCTTAAAGAGCGAGCGCAGGGGCTCGAGCAGCTTCAAGCGCAGGGTGTCAGGCAGACCGCCCACATTGTGGTGGCTCTTGATGGTTTTGGCTTTCTTTGTCTTGGCGCCTGCAGACTCAATGACGTCTGGATAGATCGTGCCCTGCGCAAGCCAGCGCGCGTTGGTGAGCTTTTCAGCTTCTTCCTGGAACACGTTGACGAATTCTCGGCCGATGATCTTGCGCTTTTGCTCGGGATCGGTGACGCCGGCCAGTTCTCCCATGAAGCGGTCGACGGCGTCCACCACAATGAGCTTCAAGCCCATGTTCTTTTCAAAGGTCTCGCGCACTTGTTCACGCTCGCCCTTGCGCAGCAGACCATTGTCGACAAACACGCATGTGAGCTTTTCGCCGATTGCCTTGTGGATGAGCGCAGCGGCCACCGAGCTGTCGACGCCGCCCGAAAGTCCGAGGATGACTTCTTCGCCATTTGTCTGCTCGCGGATCGTCTGCACGGCTTCGGCAATGTAGTCGCCCATCACCCAGTCGGGACGGCAGCCGCAGATGTCGATCACAAAGCGCTTGAGCATGAGGCTGCCCTGCACGGTGTGCGTTACCTCCGGGTGAAACTGCACGCCGTAGAAGCCGCGCGACTCATCGGCCATGCCCGCGATCGGGCACGATGGGGTCGAGCACATAAGCTTGAAGCCCTCAGGCATCACGGTCACCTTGTCGCCGTGGCTCATCCAGACCTTGAGCATGCCCTCGCCTTCAGGTCCCTTGAAGTCTTCGATGCCTTCGAGAAGCTTGGTGTGATTATGAGCACGCACTTCAGCGTAGCCGAATTCGCGTTTGGTGCCGCTCTCAACGCGCCCGCCGAGCTGCTGAGCCATTGTCTGCATGCCGTAGCAGATGCCGAGCACGGGAACGCCGGCGCTGAAAACCGCGGGGCTCACTTGATCGGTGGATTCCTCATAGGCGCTCATGTGCGAGCCCGAAAGGATGATGCCCTTGGGGTTGTATTCGCGGATGAAGTCGGCGGAAACATCGTTGGGATGCACTTCGCAGTAGACGTGTGCTTCGCGCACGCGGCGGGCGATGAGCTGCGTGACCTGGCTTCCGAAATCGAGAATAAGAATGCGATCGTGTTGCATAGGTGCAAAGAGTGAAAGCGGAGGGCGCCGCAGGGGTCAAAAAGCCTGCGGCGAAAAAAGAAACGGCGCGGGTTTTCATGCCCACGCCGCCTAATTGTAGCCCGTCGGCGATTACTGTTCCTGACGGTAGTTCGGGGCTTCCTTGGTGATCTTCACGTCGTGGACGTGGCTTTCACGCCAGCCTGCAGCCGTGATCTCGACGAACTCGGCGCGTGTGCGCATGTCGTCGATCGTGCGGCAGCCGCAGTAGCCCATCGAAGAGCGCAGACCGCCGGCCATCTGATAAAGAATGGTGACTACCGAGCCCTTGAAGGGAACCATGCCTTCAATGCCTTCGGGAACGAGTTTGTCGAGATTGCCCGAATTGTTGTCCTGGAAGTAGCGGTCGGCAGAGCCCTTGAACATGGCGCCGAGTGAGCCCATGCCGCGGTAGCTCTTGTACGAGCGGCCCTGATAGAGGATCACTTCGCCCGGGGCTTCTTCAGTGCCGGCCAGCATGCCGCCCATCATGACGCTGTTGGCGCCGGCGGCGATGGCCTTGGCGATGTCGCCCGAGAAGCGGATGCCGCCGTCGGCGATGAGCGGAACACCAGTGCCTTCAAGCGCTTCAGCAACATTGCTGATGGCGGTGATCTGGGGAACGCCGACGCCGGCGACGATGCGGGTGGTGCAGATCGAGCCCGGGCCGATGCCGACCTTGACGGCGTCGGCGCCATGGTCAACGAGCGCAAGCGCTGCAGAGCCCGTGGCGATGTTGCCGCCGATCACCTGCAGGTTGGGATAGTTCTTCTTGACCCAGGCCACGCGGTTCAAAACGCCCTGGCTGTGGCCGTGGGCGGTGTCAACGACGACGACGTCGACGCCGGCTTCAACGAGCAGTTCCAGACGCTCTTCGGTGCCTGCGCCCACACCGATCGATGCGCCGGCAAGCAGTTTGCCTTCTGCGTCCTTGGCGGCGTAGGGGTGTTCGGTTGCCTTGATGATGTCCTTGACGGTGATGAGGCCGCACAAGTTGAAATCCTTGTCAACCACAAGAACGCGCTCGAGGCGGTTTTCGTGCATCAAGCGCTTGGCTTCGTCAAGGCTTGAGCCTTCCTGAACGGTCACGAGCCGGTCGCGCGGGGTCATCACCTCACGCACGGGCGCTTCCATGCGGGTTTCAAAGCGCAGGTCGCGGTTGGTGACCATGCCGAGAACGTGACGGCCTTCAACCACCGGCACGCCGCTGATGCGGTGCTCCTGGCACATGCGGATCACATCGCCCACGAGCATGTCCGGCCCCACGGTAATCGGATCGCTTACGACGCCGGACTCATGGCGCTTGACTTTTGCCACTTCAGCAGCCTGCTGCTGGGCGGTCATGTTCTTGTGGATGATGCCGATGCCGCCTTCCTGAGCCATGGCGATGGCGAGATTGGCTTCAGAAACCGTATCCATAGCGGCCGAAACCATCGGAAGGTTGAGATAGATATTGCGGGTCAGCTGCGTGCGCAGTTCAACGTCGCGGGGCAGAACGGTGGAGTAGGCGGGGACGAGCAGGACGTCGTCAAAGGTGAGAGCCTTCTGCAGGAGACGCATTTTGGTAACCTCAAAGCAAAAAAAAAACGGGTCGCAGTGCCGGCAGTCGCCCTGAAGGCCCCGGATGCTTTTGGTTAGCCAAAAATTATAACCATAATTTTCAGCTCGAGAGTGATCTTCCAGGGGTTTTAACTAGTTGAGCAAAAACCTCTCAAATCTTTCGCAACGACTTGCCGCAACAGGCTCTCAAGCCGGGTCTTAGACGATCAGGCGGAAGAGAGCAGGAAATCGAGACGGTGACGTTGAAAGTCGGGAAAGTCTGAAGCTTCGTCAAAGATTCTCGTCAAGCGGCTTGATGAGCTGATGAACGCCGCCGTGGCGGGGGCGCGGCACGGCTGTCTTGGTCTTGTTCTCAGCGCGCAGCCTTCTCACCTGCATGGGCGAGAGGGCAAGCGGCACGGCCACATCAATGCGGTCTTCGGGCGAGAGGATGTAGTCGCTTGAAACTTTCTCGCAAAAAACGCCGCAGGCGGTGTCCTCGGAAAGCCCCGCACAGGAAAGCGCAGCTGAAACAGGGGCGTTCTGCGGCACGGTTAGCGTGCGCAGCTCAAGACCGCCCTCGGGCTTGGGAATGCTCAGATAAACGCGCATGAAGTTCATCAGCCGGAAATTAAAAAAGGCGCGTCAAAGCCAATGATCTCTTTGCCGCGCCTTCAAACCGCAAAAGTTTTTCTTAAATCACGATGCAGGGGGCTTCACCCGCAGGCAGGGCGCGGATTTCGCCGATCGTGTAGACCGTTTCGCCTTCGGCCTCAAAGAGAGCCTTGGCGCGTTCGGCGTCTTCTGCGGACACCACAACGGCCATGCCGATGCCGTTATTGAAGACGCGGTGCATCTCGTGGGGATCGATATTGCCCTTTTCCTGCAGCCAGTCAAAGATGGCCGGACGCTTCCAGCTGTCGGCATGCACCACGCACTGGATGCCTTCGGGTAGCACGCGCGGGATGTTCTCCACAAGGCCGCCGCCGGTGATGTGGGCCATGCCCTTGATGTGCACGGACTTCATCACGTTTAAGACCTGCTTGACGTAGATGCGGGTGGGCTCCATGGCTCGGTCGGCGAGGGTGGCACCGTCAAAGGGCATGTTCCAGTCGGCGCCCGCGACCTCGACCACCTTGCGGATGAGGGAAAAACCGTTGGAGTGCGGGCCCGAGCTTGCCAGGCCAAGCACCACGTCGCCGGCGGCAATGTCCCTGCCGTCGATGATTTCATCCTTTTCCACGATGCCCACGGCAAAGCCCGCGAGGTCGTATTCGCCGGCCGGGTACATGCCGGGCATTTCAGCCGTTTCGCCGCCGATCAGGGCGCAGCCGGCAAGCTCGCACCCCTTGGCAATGCCCTTGACAACGCGTTCGGCGGTGTCCACATCGAGCTTGCCGCAGCCGAAGTAGTCAAGGAAAAAGAGGCTCTTTGCGCCCTGCACGAGAATGTCGTTGACGCTCATCGCCACCAGGTCCTGACCCACGGTGTCGTGGCGGTTCAATTCAAAGGCGAGCATCAGCTTGGTGCCCACGCCGTCGGTGCCAGATACGAGCACGGGGTTCTTGTATTCCTTGCTGATTTCAAAGAGGGCGCCGAAGCCGCCGATGGAGCCGAGAACGCCCGGAATCATCGTGCGCTTTGCAGCAGGCTTGATGCGGTTGACGAGTTCGTCGCCGTTGTCAATGGAAACGCCGGCGGCAGCGTAGGAAAGCTGAGTCATGATGAGAGGCATGAAAAAGAGTGGAAACGCCTGGGCCGGCTTCGCGCTAAACTTAAGCATTCTGCCGGCATCTGCCTGAGAATCTTTTATTTTAGCCCAGACGAAGGCGTCTGAGCCGCATCCGTTTATTTTGCCTGATTAACGATTCGTCCTGTGAACGCTGCGCCGACTCAACAGCTGCTGCTCAATCTGGTCGAGCCCGAAGCGCCGACGCTGGAAAATTTCCGCGCCGGCGGCAATGTCGAGCTTCTGGCCGCCCTCAAGCAGTGCAGGGATGGCTCCGGGCCCCAGTTCATTTATATTTGGGGGCCGCCCGGCAGCGGCCGCTCGCACCTTCTGCGTGCGCTCACCCCCACGCAGCGCATGCGCGTGCCGGAGTTCGACGACTTCACGCGGCTATATACGGTCGACAACGTCGAGCGGCTTGATGATGAGGATCTCGAGCGGCTTTTCCACTTGATGAACGATGTGCGCAGCCACCCGGCCGCAAGGCTTGTGTGTGCGGGTTGCGCGCGCCCTTCCGAGCTTGCCGTGCGCGAAGACATCCGCACGCGGCTGATGTGGGGGCTTGTGTATCAGATCAAATATCTGCCGGCAGAAGAGGCCGTCGACGAATTCCTGCGTCTTGCGCAGGAGCGCGGCATCGAATTTGACGCTGCGCAGCTGCATTGGATCCGGGTGCGCTGCCCGCGGGACATGCGCGGGCTGCGGCGCTTTCTTGACGCCGTTGACGAAAGGGCCGTGCGCGAGCAGCGGCGCATCACGATTCCGCTGCTGGATGCGGCGCTCAAGGAAGTCAATTCCGAAATGAGGTACACGCTTTGAAACTGGTTGTCTACGATCTGGACCACACGCTCATGCCGATTGACACGGGCGACACCTGGTGCAAGTGGCTGCTTGCGCTTTGCGACGACGAAACCCGCCGCAGGGGTTTTGCGACCATCGACCGCTTTGCCGAGGAGTACATCGCGCAGACCCTTTCGATTGAGGAGTTCGAGACCTGGCAGATGCAGTTTCTCGCGCAGTTTCACCGCAAGGATCTCGAAGCGGCCCGCCTTGCCTACAAAAGCGAGGTGCTGGCCAAAATCATTCCGCAGAAAGCCGCGCAGGTTGTGCGCGAGGCGCAGGCTGCAGGCGCAGTGACCGCGATCTGCTCGGCCACCTACAGCTTTGCCACACGCCCCTCGGCTGAACTTTTTGCGGTCGACCACCTGCTTTCGGTGGAGCCCGAAGAGGATGCCCAGGGCGAATTCACGGGCCGCTGGATCGAGCCCATCACCTACCAGCAGGGAAAGGTGGCGGCGGTCAAGCGCCTTGTCTCGGAACTCGAGCGCGAGGGCACGGTCATCGACGCCTATGAGTTCTGGTCGGACAGCGCGGCCGACCTTGCGCTTTTTGAGTACACCGAAGCGATGGGCGGGACCTGCTTTGTCGTCAACGCCCGCGAGGGGCTGTTGCGGACGGCCGCCGGACACGGCTGGCGGACCGGGCGCACCTTCACCGATGAAGAAGAGGCCCGGGCGCACGACGTGGTTGCCAAAGCGCTTGCAAAACTGGAAAATGCACCGCGACTTTGCCGCAAAAAGTAAATACGGAAGGAAAACAAGAACCGCTTGAAAGCGGGCCAATGGAGAAAACGATAAGTGTTTGATTACGTCAAGCGCATGGTGGCTTCGTTGATCGGACAGTCCCATCAGGAAGTCAACCGGACGCCGCGCATCATCACGCCCGAGGAGCACGGCATTGATCCGAAGCTTGTGAGCTGGGCTGCGGTGCGCACCTGCGAGGTTTTGCAAAAGCGCGGCTTTAAGGCTTATGTCGTCGGGGGCGCCGTGCGCGACCTGCTGCTCGGCGTCAAGCCCAAGGATTTTGACGTGGCCACCGACGCCACGCCCGAACAGGTCAAGCGCGCCCACCGCCGCGCCTTCATCATCGGACGGCGCTTCAGGCTGGTGCATGTGGTCTTCGGCACCGAAATCATCGAGTGCTCCACCTTTCGCGCGCTCGACGCCCAGGGGGTGCGCAAAGACTCCCAGGGGCGCGTCATCTCCGACAACATCTTCGGCGAAATGTGGGAGGACGCAGCGCGCCGCGACTTCACCATCAATGCGCTTTACTACGATCCGGCCACCGGCAACGTGTACGACTATCACGGCGGCTACGAGGACATCAAGCGCAAGACGCTGCGCATGATCGGCGTTCCGCAGGCCCGCTACCGCGAGGATCCCGTGCGCATGATGCGTGCGGTGCGCATTTCCGCCAAGCTCGGCTTTCAGATCGAGCGGCGCACCGACAAGGCGATCGCCGAAATGGCGCATCTGCTCAGCAACGTGCCCGCCGCGCGTCTTTTTGACGAAATGATCAAGCTATTTACCTGCGGCAAGGCCGAGGCGTGTCTGGTCAAGCTGCGGCAGGAGGGGCTGCACCGGTCGCTTTTGCCGATGCTTGACGTCATTCTCGATGAGCCGGACGGCGAAAAGTTCCTGATGCTGGCGCTCAAGCGCACCGACGACCGCATCCGCGTCGGCAAGAAGATTTCCCCGGCCTTCCTTTTTGCCACGCTGCTGTGGCCGCAGGTGATCAAGCGCTGGAACGCCTATCAGGCGGGCGAACAGAAGATGCTTCGCTCCAAGGCGCTTTACACCGCAGCCGATGACGTCATCGCCACGCAGACGGCAAAGCTTGCCATTCAGCACCGGTTTGTGGCCGACATGAAGCTCATCTGGATGCTGCAGCTGCGCTTTGAGCGGCGCACCGGCAAGAACCCCTACACGCTCGTCGAACACCCGAAGTACCGCGCAGGCTACGACTTCATGCTGCTGCGCAGCGAACTCGGCCATGTGCCCGCAAGCCTTGTGCACTGGTGGGAGGACTTTGTCGACGCCGACGAGCAAAAGCGCGCCGAGATGGTCAACGCCGCACAGCTCGAGGCCCGGCAGACGGCGGCCAAAGCCCGTGCGGGCTCCGGCAAAAGCCGCAGCGAACGGCAGGAGGAGCGTTTTACCGACGAAGTGACAAAAGTGGAGTCGCCCAAAAAGGAGGGCTCGCGCAGACGCCGCCGACCGAGATCCCAGTCAAGGGGGAAGGCCGCGCAGGATGCCGCTGCCGGCGCCGCGCAAAGCGAACAGTCATGACAAAGGCCTTCATTGCTCTAGGAGCCAATCTCGGCGACCCGGTCAGGGCGCTTGAAGCGGCCCTGCGGGGCATTGAAAATCTTCCGCAAACGCGGCTTCTGGCCGCAAGCTCCTTTTACCGCACGGCTCCGGTAGACTCCTTCGGGCCCGACTATGTGAACGCCGTCGCTGCGGTTGAAACGCAGCTTCCGGCCGGGGAGCTCCTGCGGGCGCTTTTTTCGCTTGAAGAGGCTGCGCACCGAGTGCGGCCGGCGGGCGTGCACAATGCGCCGAGAACGCTGGATCTGGACTTGCTTCTTTACGGCAGACTCGTGCAGACCGATTCTTTTCTGACGCTGCCGCACCCGCGCATGCATCAGCGGGCCTTTGTGCTGGTGCCGCTGCTGGAAATCGAGCCTGACTGCGAAATTCCCGGACGGGGTCCCGCGCGCCGGTTTCTGACGGATGTCAGGAATCAGGCGATTGAAAAAATGCCGCAGGAGGCGGCAAAAGAACGCCTCTGACAGCCCATTCGTGCGAGAATATTCAAAATTGGCGCCGGCGCCCGACCGGCGGCTTGTTTGCAAGTCGGCGCCGCTGACTGAACCCAGGCAAAACGGAGGAACAACAACGTGAAAACCAAACTTTTTGCAACACTGGCCGCAGGCATGATGACGCTTGCTTCGTTTGCCGCGCAGGCTGCTGATGTGCTTCGTGTCGGCACGCATCCGACGTTTGCCCCGTTTGAGTTTTTGGACAGCGGCAGCCGCGAATACGTGGGCTTTGACATCGACATGATCAAGGAGATCGGCAAGCGCATGAACACGAAGGTGGAATTCGTGAACATGGGCTTTGACGGCCTCATCCCCGCGCTGATGACCAACAACATCGACATTGTGGTAAGCGGCGTCACCATTACCGAGGAGCGCAAAAAGCGCGTTGATTTCTGCGAGCCCTACTATCAGGCCGGCCAGGGACTCATGATCCGCGCCGGCGAAGAGTCCAAGTACCAGAAGATTGAAGACCTGCACGACAAGACCATCGCCGTGCAGATCGGCACCACGGGCGCCGAGGTGGCCAAGGACATTCCCGGCACCAAGATCAAGGCCTTCAACACCGGTGCTGAAGCCTTCATGGATCTGAAGATGAAGGGGTGCGACGCCGTCATCACCGACCGCCCCGTGATCGGCTACTTCCTTGTCACGAACGCCCGCGCCGCCAAGGGGCTCAAGATGCAGCCCATGGAGTTTGACAGCGAGTACTTCGGCTTTGCCGTGAAAAAGGGCAACAAGGAGCTGCTTGACAAGGTGAACGCTGCCATGAAGAACATGAAGGACGACGGCACCTATAAGAAAATCTACGCCAAGTGGTTCGGTGAATCCTGATTTTTGCCGCTAAAGCGGTTTTGTGCAGGCTGCTGTGTGAGTGAGGCTCGTGCAGCGGCCTTTTTTAAGGGCTTGAGATGGAAGGCACAACAAAAATTGCAGCCGGCGCTGCGTGCGCCCTTGCTGTGGCCGCAGCCGGCGGCTGCTGGCTCTACGGCGTGCATGCCGCCGGCAGCGTCCTTGACAGGGCTGCGCTCAACGATTTCAAGGACGTGCTGCCGGCTGAGATTTCTGCGCGCGTGGACAACTACGAGTCGGGCTTTTTCTCCAAGCGCTTTTCCGTGACGCTCACGGCGATGAACGGCATTTCGCTGGGAACCTTCTCCGGCACCGCCCGTCCGGGCATGAACACCACGGTTGAACTCAAACGGGCCGCCGATCCGGTCTTTGACGGCATGCTGCAGCAAGCGGGCATCACAGGACTCAAAGACGAGCTCAAAGTGTCCTATTCGCTCTGGGACGTCTACCAGGCGGGGGCCGAGTCGCCGCCGAGCATTCACGTATCCTATGCGCTCGAGCCGCTGACGGTGAATCTGGGCGGGCAGTGCCGCATGGAGGGCTTTCAGTTTGATCTGGAAACGGGCGACATTGTGAGCGTTTCGGCGAAGTCGCCGTCCTTCATCTGCCAGGCACCCGGACAGCCGGCGGTGAAGTTTGAAAACTACGGCTTTTCGCTCAACACCGACGGACGCGAGCTCTTCAAGGCGCTCAACGGCGGCCAGACGCAGCTTGCGCAAAGCAGCATGCAGTTCAATGTGGGGCCGGTTGAAGCCTCGGGGCTGCGGTTTGAGGATTTTTCCGTTTCCGTGCGGCTGGAACCGGGAAAGGCCAGGGATTCGTGGACGGAGACGATTGACTTCAAGCTCATCGATCCTGCTTCTCCCGCGCTTTTTCTTGAGCTCGGAGAGCTCGGCGCCATTGATCATGTGAAGGGAATGATTGAAGTCGAAGGCATTACGGCGCAGCTTGCAGAGCGCTTTGCCCAAGTGTTCTTTTTGCCGGAGGCGGTGCAGTCCGTCTATCTCACCAGCATTTTGGGGAATGCCATCAAGAGCGGAGAGCTTGTCATTGGCGTGAAGCCGGCGACGGTGTCGCTCAACGGCGTGGAGGCAAAGCTTGAGGGGTGCATCGAGGACCAAGCCGGCAAGGACGTGCTCGGCCGGTTTCATCTGGAGTCTCCCGCCAAGATTCTTCCCGCCGACATCATCAACGATCTTGTCGATCAGGGCTATCTGCGCCGTGAAGGCGACAAAGTAGTGAGCGACCTTGTCTTTGCCTCTCACTATGGTACGGCCAACGGCGTGAAAATCTATTAAAGCAGCGGCAGGCTCTGCGCTTGCCAAAACAGTTCGCCGCAGAGCTTCGATGTCTTTTCTGCCATCTCGTGCGGGGATCGCTGCGGCAGCGGCGTTCCGGCGGACTATTCTTGTTGACGAGCGTGGCGGGGGTTATCGTCTTATGTTTTTTTACGCGACAATGTATAACTACGTAGAAAATGCATTGTTGACGTAATTTGCTTGCAGCTATGGCTTATGAAATTTTTCATCGCACGGATTTGGCGCAGTCCCTGACCAATCGATTGCTGCATCCCGATGCCGTTTGCTAAAAGCTGCCAAATCTTCCATCCGCGCAGTTTTCAGCATTTATTCGTTCTGACTCCTGCGGATTTCTCCTGCAGG
>CALXOY010000019.1 GCA_944390145.1 uncultured Duodenibacillus sp. | reverse complement strand
GATGATCTTGTCGTCGACGTCGGTGATGTTGCGCACGAAGGTGACGTCGTAGCCGCTTGCCTCCAGCCAGCGGCGCACCACGTCAAAGGCCACGAACGTGCGGCCGTGGCCGATGTGGGTGTAGTCGTAGACTGTCACGCCGCACACATACATGCCGGCCTTGCCGGGCACGAGCGGCTCAAAGGGGCGCACGTCCCGGGTCAATGTGGAATAGATCTTCAGAGTCATTGAGTTGTCAGCAAAAATCGACTGCATCCGCCCTGCCCGCAAGCCTTGGCGACAGGCCGCCTTTTCGTAGGCCTGCGGGGCGATGCATTACAATCCCCGAAGTCTAACATTTTGAGTCCCTGCCACGGCCCCGGATCCACAGCCCGACAGGCGTTCGGAGCGATTTTGACGGACGTCTGAGGATGGCTTATCCAAAGTGCGGCCCCGCAGGCGGCTCTCAACCATGGTGAATATTGCATGCCGTCCTCTTTACGCATGATGACTGCGGCGGCCGCCGCCGCGCTCCTTCTTGCCGCGCTGCCCGCGCAGTCCGCGCTCGTCGACCCCGATGCACCCTCCGTGCTCCTGAGCGACACCCAGGTGCCGGGCGTGGTCGACAAACTGATCGGCCGCGGCGACTATCAGGCTGCCTTAAAGCTCATTGCCGAGGGATTGAAATCCAACCCCCACTCCGCGCAGCTGCGCTTTCAGCGCTGCGTCGTCTACGAGCGCATGGGCGACCGGGAAAAGGCCAAGCAGGACTTCGAGCACTTCATCCGCATCTATCCCGAGATCCCCGAGGCCTACAACAATCTCGCGGGCATCTACTCGCGCGAGGGCAACCTCGTGCGCGCCGAGGAGCTTCTGGTGAAGGCCGTGGCGCTGAGGCCCGGCTTTGCGCTGGCGCACACCAATTTGGGAAATCTCTATCTTGCGAAGGCCAAAAACGCCTACAACACGGCTATCCGCACCGGAGGCGATAAGACAAAGCTATCGGCCAACATTCAGGCCATCGACCGGATTCTGCAAAACTGATTTTTCCCGCACCGCTTCTTTTTATTACTTTGAGAGAACACCATGAGCATTTCCTACCGCTTTCGTCTCGGCCTTCTTGCGGCGGCCGCCATTGCGCCGCTTGCGCCTGCAGCCCTCGCCGCCCCCAAAAACGAGCCGGTGGTGGAGGTGAAGACGAGCATGGGCGACTTCACCGTGCGGCTTGATGCGCAGCGCGCGCCGATCACGGTGAAGAACTTTCTTGCCTACGTCGACGAGGGCTTTTACGACGGAACGGTTTTTCACCGCGTGATCGACGGCTTCATGGTCCAGGGCGGGGGCTTCACCGAGGACTTGAAGCAGAAGAAGGCCACGCATCCGGCCATTGTGAACGAGGCGCGCGGGGGACTTTCCAACCAGCGCGGCACCATTGCGATGGCCCGCACCAACGACCCGCATTCGGCCACCTGCCAGTGGTATGTGAATACGGTGGACAACGATTTTCTTGACGCCCGCAACGCGCGCGACGGCTGGGGCTACACGGTCTTCGGGCGCGTCATCAAGGGCATGGACGTGATCGACAGGATTTCGGCGGTGAAGACCGGCATGCGCCGCGGCATGAACGACGTGCCGCTTGAAACCGTTAAAATCCTCTCCGTCAAGATCAAGCGCTAGGCTTGCGTCAAACCGCTCCTTGAGTTGCTCGAGGAGCGTTTTCGTGCCGGCGCCTCAGACGTCATCGTTTTTATTTATCAGTTCGAAGAAAAAATGATTCGTTTTACAACCAACAAGGGCATCTTTGATGTCGAACTCAATGAAGCAGCAGCGCCCAAGACCTGCGAGAACTTTCTGCAGTACGTCCGCTCGGGCTTTTACAACGGCACGATTTTCCATCGCGTCATCAACGGCTTCATGATTCAGGGCGGCGGCTTCATGCCCGGCCTCGTGCGCAAAGAGACCCGTGCACCGATTGAAAACGAAGCCGACAACGGCCTGAAAAACGACAAGTACACGATTGCGATGGCCCGCACCAACGACCCGCATTCGGCCACGAGCCAGTTCTTCATCAATGTCGCCGACAACGACTTTCTCAACCACACCGCCCCCACCCCGCGCGGCTGGGGCTATGCGGTTTTCGGCAAGGTCGTCGACGGCACCGACACGATCGACGCGATTGCACGCGTAAAGACCGCCTCGCAGTCCTTCTACGGCGACGTGCCCGTTGAGGACGTCGTGATTGAGAAGGTCGAAGAGATCTAAACACTTTTTATGAAGCTCACGGGACTCAAGCTCACCGAGCCCTTGAAGGCTCCCGCGGCAAGCGGGCTCGATGCAATCGAGCCCCTTGTCCGTCCCGTGTTTGTCTCCGACCTGCATTTAAGCGGCCGCAACAAGAAAACGGTCCTCTCCTTTCTTTGGTTTTTAAAGACCGCGGCGCGCCGCTACGAAGAGCTTTTTTTATTAGGCGACATCTTTGAGTACTGGATCGGGGACGACGCCAGCTCGCCCGCCGAACCCCTGGCGCGCGCCCTGCGCAAGTACGCCTCGCTCGGAAAGCGCATCTACCTGATGCAAGGCAACCGCGATTTTCTCCTGGGCGAGGACTTCGCCCGCCACTGCAGCGCCACGCTCATTCAGGACGGCATTGTGGTCGAGGCCGCGGGCTCGCGGATTCTGCTCTCGCACGGCGACAAGTGGTGCACGCTGGACGCCGACTACCAAGAGTTTCGCCGCCAGATGCACGACGAAGCCTTCCAGCTCATGGCGCTGCGCATGAGCGTTCAGGAGCGCATCGACTTTGCCAAAAAGGCGCGCGCGCAATCCAAAAAGACCAAGACCGAAAGAAGCCGCGCGGTGATGGACGTGGTCGAGGCCGACGTGCGGCGCGACGCGCTTGCCGCGCACTGCACGCATGTGATCCACGGCCATACGCACCGGCCCGCGCACTATGTGTGCGACGGCTACACCCGCACCGTGCTTTCCGACTGGGATCTTGACGACCACGCCCGTCCCCGCCGGGGCTGGGTGGAAATGAACAGCGCGGGCGCCCCGCAGCTTGTCCTTTCCGAGCATTTTTTCTGAACAAGCGCCCTTGCGTTTCAAACCTTTGCAGGCCGCCCCGCGTCATTCGCGAAAAATTTAGAATTAGCGGGATATTGACCTCACACCAAACCGTTGGAGCCGGATTTTGTCCTCCCGATTTATCGACCAATTCCAAACCCTTCCCGAAATGCTCGAGCGCACGGTGCGCATCTTCGCCGGCCGCGAAGCCTACAAGTGGTTCGAGCACCGCACCAATGAATGGGTGAGCATCACCTGGCGCGAGTTTTCGGAGCGCGTGATGCGCTGGCGCAAGGCGTTTGCGCGGATGGGCCTTGCGCGCGGCACGCGCGTGGCGATGCTGCTGCCAAACAGCATCGATGCGCTCACCTTCGACATGGCGGCGCTTTCAAACGCCCTTGTGCCGGTGCCGCTGCACGCCACCGACACCGCGGGCAACTCCGTCTACATTCTGAACGACAGCGAGGCGGAGTTCCTGGTTACCGTGAGCTTTGCGCGCTGGAATTCGCTTGCGAGCACGGGCGTTGACCTCCCCCACTTGAAGCAGGTGGTCTTCACCGGCGAAACCGACGAGGGCACAAGCCTCGGCCACATCCCCTATTGCGGGATTGAAGAGTGGCTGGCGACCGGAAATGACGTGACCGAGCTGCCCGCCGGGCCCGATGCTGAAAGCCTCGCCGCTCTGGTCTACACCTCGGGCACCACGGGCCGCCCCAAGGGCGTGATGCTCACGCACCGCAATGTGGTGAGCAACGTGCAGCAGATTTCGCGCTACATGCCGGTCGACGAAAACAGCGTGTTTCTCTCCTACCTGCCGCTTTCGCACTCCTTTGAGCGCAGCGCAGCCTACTATCACGCACTTGCCACGGGGGCGCTGCTGGCATTTTCCCGGGGCGTGGCGCACATCACCGAGGATCTGCACGCGATCAACCCCACGAACATGTGCTCGGTGCCGCGCGTCTTTGAGCGCATCCACAACCAGATCCTTCTGGTGCGCCGCAAGATGACCAAAAAGAAGGGCTACTTCTTTGACTGGGCCGCCGAAGTCGGCTGGCGGCGCTTTTGCAAGGAAAACGGGCTGCCGGTGGAGCACACCGCGCGCGAGTGCCTCGACTTCATCATGTGGCCGTACTTGAAGCGCAAGATCGCTGATCCGGTGAAGGGCGTCTTCGGCAGCCGCATTCAGGTGCTGATGGCGGGCGGTGCGGCTTTAAACCTTCACGTCGCCAAATTCTTCTGCGGCATGGGCGCGCCGATCCGCCAGGCCTACGGTCTCACGGAATCGTCGCCTGTCATTTCCATGTGCGAGGAAAAAGGCAACCATCCGGAAACCGTCGGCCGCCCCTTGATCGGCATTGAGGCGCGCCTGGGTGAATTGGACGAACTGCAGGTGCGAGGACCCCAGGTGATGAAGGGCTATTGGAAGCGCGAGGACGACACGCGCCGCGCCTTCACCGAGGACGGGTGGCTCAGAACGGGCGACCAGGCCGATTTGAGCGACGGCGGCCGCATCCGCATCAAGGGCCGCATCAAGGAAATCATCGTTACGAGCGTGGGCGAAAAGGTGAGCCCCGTGGATCTGGAGTTTGCGATCTTGGGCGACTCCCTCTTTGACCAGGTGATGGTGGTGGGCGAAAACCGCCCCTATGTGGCTGCGCTCGTGGTGCTCAACGCCGAAAGGTGGCGGGCGCTTTGCAAGGATTTGCAGGTCAATCCCGACGATCCCGCCACCCGCGGCAGCCGCGAGGTGCGCAACACCGTCTTAAAGCGCGTGCGCAGCGCCACGAAGAACTTCCCGCGCTACGGCCAGCCGCGCAATGTCGCGGTGCTGCCGGAAAACTGGACCACCGAAAACGGACTGCTCACCACCACGATGAAGCTGCGCCGCCGGCAGATCGCCGAGCGATACGCCGCGGAAATCGAAGAGCTCTACAAGGGCCACGGCGCATAACGGACGGCAACGATGCGATTGTTCGACTCCCACTCGCACATCAACGGCCCGGAATTTGACGCCGACCGCCCCGAGGTGCTCGCGCGCATGCATGAAGCGGGCCTTGAGGGCGCCATGGTCGTTGCCTGCGACTACGGCGAAGAGGAAAAGCTCTTTGATGTGCTTGACATGGCGCCCGGATACCTTTTCGGCGCCTGGGCCCTGCATCCGGAGTACAAAGAGCGCCGCGAATGCACGGTCGACGAGATTATCGCCATCTGCCGCGACCCCCGCATCCGGGCTGTGGGCGAGACGGGCTTGGACTACCACTGGTGCAAGGGCGACCTTGCCTGGCAGAAGAACCGCTTTGCGCGCCACATTGAGGCGGCAAAGATCCTCGGCAAGCCCGTCATTGTGCATGCGCGTGAAGCTGAAAGCGACGCGCTCGACATTCTCTCTGCCCACGATGCGGGCTCGGTCGGCTTTGTCATGCACTGCTTTGGCGGAACGCTCGACGACGCCCGCCGCACGCTCGATCTCGGAGGCCTTCTTTCCTTCACCGGCGTTCTCACCTTTAAAAGCGCCCGGGGGCTGCGCGACATTGCCGCGCAGCTGCCGCTTGACCGGATGATGGTCGAAACGGACTGCCCCTACATGGCGCCCGTCCCTTACCGCGGCAAGCGCTGCGAGCCCGCCTTTGTGACCGAAACGGCCAAAATGCTCGCCCTTCTCAAGGGGGTGGATCCCGAGGAGGCCGCAGCCGTCACCACCGACACCGCCAGGAGATTTTTCAAGCTATGAAGAAAACCGCTACGCTTATCTGCTGCTGCCTTCTTTCCCTCGGCCTTCTTTCGGGCTGCGCTTCGAACAATGCCGGCCCTGAGGCCTTGTCGGCCCAGTCCGGCCCCGTGAAGATGGCGGGTCCCGAGGAAAACTGGGCCAACTTTGCGGGCGCCGTCGACCGCGACCGCGCTGATGTCGTGAGCTACATGCTCTCCCAAGGCATCAGCCCGAACACGATTGTCAACGACGGCGATCCGGCGCTCGTGCGCGCGATCCGCATGGACTGCGACAGCGTGGTCGACGTGCTTCTCAAGGCCCCGGGCATCGAGGTCGACACCGCCAGCGAATACGGCGAGACGGCGCTGATGCTTGCCGCCTTCAAGGGCAATATGGAGCTTGTGCAAAGGCTCTTGGCAGAAGGCGCGTCTGTGAACCGCGTGGGCGGCTGGACGCCCCTGCACTACGCCGCCGCACAGGGCCATACGGAAATCGTGAAGCTTCTCCTTGAAAAGGGCGCGCGCGTCAATGTGCAGACCTATTCGGGCATCACGCCGCTTTACATGGCCGCACGCAAGCCCTCGCGCGAAGTCGTGATGACGCTGCTGCGCGCGGGCTCCTACCGCGATCTTTGCAACGACAAGGGGCAGTCGCCCGCTGACGCCGCCCGCAACGCAGGCGACGAGGAGCTCGCAGAGTTCCTTGCCATTGAAAAATGCGTGCAGCCCGCGCCCTTGATGCGCGCCCCGGTTCGCGGCACGGCAAGAAACCAGGCCCAAACGAAGCCCCAGGCACGCGTGGAAAGCGCCAGATAGGCCATGCAGCCTTTTGCTCCCCTGGAACTTCTCGCCCCCGCACGGGATTTTGAAACCGCCCGTGCGGCGGTTTTGCATGGCGCCGACGCCGTCTACATCGGCGGCCCCGCCTTCGGCGCCCGGCGCGCCGCCGCCAATTCCTTTGAAGATCTCGCGCGCATCACGGACTTTGCACACCAGTACCACGTGCGCGTCTACATGGCGCTCAACACGCTCATCTACGACAACGAGCTCGAACAAGCCCGCGATGCGGCGTTTCGTGCAAAGGATGCGGGCATCGATGCGCTGATCGTGCAGGACCCGGGCCTGCTGGAGGCAGGGCTGCCCGACATCGAAATCCACGCCTCCACCCAGTGCGACATCCGAACGCCCGAAAAAGCCGCCATGTTGGATGCGCTCGGCTTTTCGCAGGTGGTGCCGGCGCGCGAACTGACGCTTGCTGAAATCCGCGGCATCCGGCGCGCCATGCCGCGCGCACGCATCGAGTTTTTCATCGCAGGCGCCCTGTGCGTGAGCTACTCGGGGCAGTGTTACCTTTCGGCTGCGCTCACCGGCCGCTCGGCCAACCGCGGCGAGTGCTCGCAGCCCTGCCGCCTTTCCTATGAAGTCACGGACCTTGAGGGGCGCGTTGTGTCGCCCGCGCGCCATGTGCTGAGCCTGCAGGACAACGATCAGACCGCAAACCTCGAGGAGCTCATTGCCGCGGGCGCCTCGAGCTTCAAGATCGAGGGACGCTTGAAGGGCCCCGAGTATGTCAAAAACCTCACGGCCTGGTACCGGCAAAAGTTGGACGCCCTGATTGCAAAACACGCGGCCGAGGGCTGGCGGCGGGCATCGCTTGGCGAGAGCGTCTACACGTTTGAGCCCGACCCCGACAAAACCTTCCGGCGCGGCGCCACCGACTATTTCGTGCACGGCAGGCAGGACCATATCGCCTGCCTTGACACGCCCAAGAGCACGGGCGAAGCGATCGGCACGGTGGCTGCGGTTGATTCCGCGCATCAGTGCGTCGACATCCGCACCAAGGCTGAAATCGCCAACGGCGACGGCCTAGTCTACCTCGACGATCACGAGGAGCTCGCGGGGCTCCATGTGAACCGCGCCGAGTCCCTCGGCAGGGGTCTTGTGCGCATTCACCTGCACGAGCCCTTGAAGCGCCATCCGGGACTGCATCCGGGCGTGCGCATCAACCGCAACAAGGACAGGCGCATTGAAAAGCTTCTGGCGCAGGAAAGCGCCGTGCGCACGATTGCAGCGGACCTGTGCCTCACGGTTCTGGAAAACGGCCTGCAGTTGACAGCGACAGCCGCGGGCGTAAGGGGCGAGGTCGTCCGCACGCTGGAGCTTGCGCCAGCCCGCAGCGGCGACGCGCTCGAAAAAATCAAGGCGCAGCTTGCCAAAACCGGCGGCACCGTCTTTCGGGCGGCAACGGTGGCCGTGCACTGCATGGGGCCCGTTCCCTTCGTGCCCGTCTCCGTCTTAAACGCGCTGCGACGCGAGTGTCTGGAGGCCCTGGCTGCCGCCCTCAAAGACGCGCATCCGGCTAGCCGCAGGCTGCCCGCACAGCCCCTGCCCGCTCTTCTTCACGGGGAAAAGCTTGACTTTCACGCCAATGCCGCCAACGTGCAGGCCGTGCGCTTTTTCAAGAAGCTCGGGGCCGGGACCGTCGAGCCCGCCTTTGAAAAGGCGCTCAAGGACAAGGCCGCCCCCGATCTTTTCACGGCAAGCCTCATGCGCTGCCGGCACTGCGTGCGCCACACGCTCGGGCTCTGCCCCAAGCAGTATGGAAAAGATCCCGGACGCAAGGCCCGCTTTAAAGCGATGAACGGCGGCCGCATGAAGCCCCTGCCGCTCATTCTCACCGCATCGGGCGGCGCGCGGCTCCTTGCCCGGTTTGACTGCAAAGCGTGCGAGATGACCGTTTCGCTCATCGACAAATCGATGAGTGCGGCCGACATCAAGGCGCGATGCCGGCCCGCCTCAACCTTGTCTTAACGATTTTGCGTTAGCATTGCCCGCTGTAACCCGATTGTCCTCATTTGTCCGCCCATGAAGTCGATTTTTGCCAAAGCCTTTGCCGAAGCCGCCATTCTCCTTGCCTCGCATACGCTGGCGGCCAAGAGCTTTGCCGCCTTCTGGAACCGTGTGTCCCCGAAGCTTGCCGAAGGCGTGGGCTACTTTGAAAAGCACGATGAGGCGGGGCTTGAAGTCGACAAGACCTTTTTGGAGCGCATCACCTTCCGCGACCCCGAGATCACGCGCATCGTCGACGGGTGCTTGAAGGAGTTCCTGCACTCCGACGTGCTGCAGCTCATTGCAAGCACGCAGAAGATTGAAGACGGCATCCATGCGCGCCAGGAGCAGATCAACGCCTGGAAGCTGGCTAGCGTCGCCGCCCCCTCGACCTCCCTGATGCCGCTTAAGGCGACGCGCGCGGCGCTTGCTCGCCGCATCGCCCGCGAGCGCGAAGCCATTGAAACGGATAAAAAGCGCATCGAGACGCTCAAGGCTGAGACCCTTGAGCGCCTTGCCGCCGACGGGATTGCGATGACGCGCGAGCAGCTCGACGGCATTCTCTATTCGGCTGAAGGCGCGGAGCTTGCCCGCGTGATGGCCGTTGCGGAAAACATCAAGGCGATCGAACGCAACCTTGCCGATGCGCTCAAGGGGCCCGACGCCGGTCCCGATCAGATCAAGGCCTACACGGGCTTTTTGATGATGAGCTACCGCGTCTACATTGAAGCGATTGAGCGCACGATGCGCAAGATCGAGTCGGTGTACCTCGTGGAGCTTGCCGCCATCATTGATGAGGCCGACACCATGATGCGCGAAGCCGATGAGCTGAGCCGCCGCTCGGCCAAGACCATCGAAATTGCGCAGAACAACCTCGACATCAACGCCCGCACGATCAATCTCGCGCAGCTCTATGAGGATCATCTCAAGGGCCGCTGGGTGGCGCTGGACACGTTAAAGCGCGAAATGCGGCTTAATTTTGCGCTTGCCCGCAACACCTTCCGCACGATCAAGGTGGGCGGCGAATTAATCGAAGTGATCAAGGCGGGAGAAAAGGATCTCGAAACGATCTTCACGTTCGAGCCGCCGAAGCTTGAAGCCTTCTACGACAAGGAACTGCGGCGCGAGTTCGACACGATCACCTCGCGCCTGAAGGCAAAGGGCGCACACAGGTAGCTGGACAGCGGACGAATCCGCCTTTTCTCTCAGGGCCGCGCCAGAGCCTCGGTGAGCGCCGGCAGCACCGCGCGGTCGCCCTCGCGGTTGAGCGCCTTTTTGACGTCTTCAAGCGGCATGAGCGAGACCGCCTGCGACTCCCATCCGGCCAACGCCGGAGATCCCGCCTTGCGGCGCGCCAGATAGTAGCGCGTCACCACGATGCGGCGGGCGACGTCGGTGAGAAACGCATAGGGCTCGACAAGCAGCCCCGCCTCCTCCCAGGTTTCCTTTGCGGCGTTTTGCGCAAGCGACAGCACCGGTTCCACCCGCCCCTTCGGAAAGGTGGCAAGCGTGCCCATGTAGGCGTTGGTGGGATGCACGATCCAGATGCGGCGGTCGGGTTCAATCACCACGCACCCCGAAGTGGCGCGAAAGCCCGGCGGCAGCACGAAGTCCGGTTCGCCCGCAACGGCATCCGGCACGAGCGTGCGCCAGAGCCAGGGATTGTCCTCGGTGAGCTTTGCCCCGTGGGGATCGAGCTCCTCGGGGCTTCTTCCCTGCAGGATGATCGAGGGGTCGTCGGTAAAGGGAATGCCGTTCACAGACGCCGGCAGATCCGGTTCGCTCGTGCGCGAGAGCGTTGCCGTGCGCGAACTCTCAAGCCAGGCCGCCCGGTCGGTGGGCTCGGTCGGCTGCGAGACGATCACCGGACGCCCGTTTTCGTCCAGACAGGGATGCAGAACCGGCATGGCTTAGAAGGTGTAGTCGGCCTGCAGCTGCCAGAGGTGCGACTTGCGCCCCTCTTCGCCGCCGAGATACCGGTAGCCCGCGTGCAGGGTGCCCTTGCCGGAGGTCCAGGCAATCCCCACCATGCCGCGGCAGAGCGTGTGGTCGCCCGTGAGGGTTTCGGTGTAGGTGAGGCCCTCTTTCTCGGCGTTGAACTCCGTGTCGCCCGCCGTGCGGATCACGGCAAGGTCGATTTCCGGACGCAGCGTCGAGCCGTCGGCGAAGGTGAAGTCGTAGGCGGCGTTCACGCCCACCGGGAACTGCCAGATGTTGGCGTTGTCAAGCTTCCAGTCGCCGTGGTGACGGGGCCGGAAAAGCGTGTACTCGACCTTGGCGTAGGGCACGAGGTCAAAGTTGCCGAACTCAAAGCCGTAGCGCGCGGCGGCGTCAAAGGTCCAGAGGTTGGCGTTCGTCTCCATTGAGGGGCCTCCGATGTCCGCGTCGCCCGAGACGTAGAGCCAGCCTGCGCTCAACGCCAGATTCAGTCCCCCGAAATTGCGCTGTCCGAAAGCCGTGATGCCGAAGATGTCGGCTTCGCCGTCGGCGCGCGCCGCAAGCCCCCTGCTTTCCGTGTCGGCCTTGGCGTAGGTGTACACTACCCCGAAAAACGACTCGCCCATGCGGATGTCGGCGCCGAGATTGAGAACGGCCGTGTCATTGTCAAACCCGTTGCCCGCAAGCATCGAGTCGGCTTCGTCTCCGACGGACTTGAGGTCAAGCCAGATCGAGCCGCCGTCGGCGCGGTTGTGATCGGTCACCGCCTGCGTCATGCGCGCGTCGGCGCTTTCACGCACCACGCGGGCCGTTTCGTAGGCTGAAATGGCAAGCCCCGAGCTCACAAAGGGCGACGCGGAGCAGACAGAGGCTGCCGGCAGCGCTGCGGCGATGGAAAGACCGGTGAGGATGTAGGGCTTGATACGCATTTCTTCTTCTATTCCAATACAACGTAAACGGGGGACGGCATCCATTTGAGGCAGGATGCAAAACGAATTGAGTTTAACGCCTCCGCCCGCCTCCCTGCACGCTTTTCGCAGGTCGTTTCAGGTTAGTTCCAATTGTTCAGCAACAGTCAGCCATGCTCAACACTCACCTCTACTGGGTCTTTCTTCTGGTGGCCGTGCCGACGATTCTCTCGCCCGGGCCCGGCGTGCTGATGTCGCTCACCAATTCCATGCGCTACGGGCTGCGGCGCGCCCAGCCGGGCATCGTGGGCGTGGCTTCCGGCACGCTCGTGGTGGGTCTCGTGTCTGTGACGGGCCTTGGCGTCGTGATCGCCGCCTCCGAGACACTCTATGACGGCATCCGTCTGGCGGGCATTCTCTTTTTGCTTTATCTCGGCTGGCAGAAATTCCGCGCCAAGCCCTTTGCCTTTCAAATGGCACACATCGAGCGGCGGCAGGACGCGGGCGGCAGCGGCGACGCGCCTTCCGTACGCAAGCTTTTTGTCGAAGGCGTCCTTTTGCAGGTGAGCAACCCCGCCCTCATCATCTTCTATCTCTCGCTTTTTCCGCAGTGCATTGACAATACGCTTGCCTACTGGCCGCAGGTGAGCCTGCTCACCTTGAACTACTTCCTCCTGGTCTGGATCATCCATTCGCTTTACGGGTGGCTCGGCTCCTGGGCGGCCGGAACGCTCTTAAAGCCCGGGGCGGCCGTCTGGATCAACCGCGCGGCTGGCGCCGCCTACTGGCTTCTGGGCATCGCCTTTTTCTGGCAGATGGCTTCCGGGTGGCTCGCCGATTGACAAGGCGCTGCGCCTTCAACCGTGTCCTCTTTCTTTATACTCCTTGAGAATCACTCTCAATTAGGAAGGTAGAACCCATGGCAATGACGTTTGAGTCAGGACTGGATGCGCTGATGCAGTTTGTCGGCCTCAAGGGCGAAGCGGCCTATTACGCCAATGCGGCCGATCCCCTGCACGCCGCCTTTCGCGCCAAGGCCGCCGTGCATGCCGGCCCCATGGGTATGCCGATGATCTGGGCACTGGCCCGTGGAAAACTCAATTCGCTCACGCACCGGCCGCGCACGTCCACGACGCTTGCCTACATCCACATCCCTTTTTGCGAGACGCGCTGCCTTTATTGCATGTTCTATCAGAATGCCTACAGCGAGGATGCGGCGGACCACTATATCGACCTCTTGATAAAGGAAATGCAATTGTGGGCGGACCGTCCGGTGCAAAAGGACGGCCCCGTGAGCGCGCTTTATTTTGGCGGCGGCACGCCCTCGGCGCTGTCAGCGGCAAACCTCACGCGCCTTCTGAAAGCGGCGCATGCGCTCCTGCCGCTTGCGCCCGACTGCGAGATCACGCTCGAAGGCCGCGTGCACGACATGACGCCCGAGCGGCTTGATGCGGCGGCCGCGGGCGGCGTCAACCGCATTTCGCTTGGCGTGCAGACTTTCAACGACGAGATCCGGCACGCGATGCAGCGCATTGACGGCAAAGAGGATATCTTCCGGCGCCTGGAGCTTCTCGCGCAATACCCGCAGATTGCCTCCGTCATCGACCTCATCTACGGCTTTCCCATGCAGACCGAGGCGGTCTGGGACGAGGATGTGCGCACGGCGGCCTCTCTGCAGCTCGACGGCATCGACTGCTATCAGCTCAATCTCTTTCAGAAGTCGCCGCTAGCCAAGCGCATCGAGGCGGGCAAGATGCCGCCCGCGGCAACGCTTGCCGAAGCCGCCGACCGCTTTGCCATCTCCGACGCCATTCTTTCGGCTGACGACCGCTGGACGCGCATCTCCAACACGCACTGGCGCCGCACGCCCAAGGAGCGCAACATTTATAACAGCCTCGGCAAGGGCGCCTGCGACTGCCTTGCCTTCGGGTGCGGCGCAGGCGGCAAGCTCTTCGGGCACGCCTTCATGCAGGAGAGAAGCCTCGCGGCTTGGGAAAAGCAGGTGCAGCGCGGGGAAAAGCCCGTCTTTGCGCTGATGAAGCCCACCGCCAACTGGAGCCTTTTGAGAACCGTGGCCTGTGCGGTCGAAAACGGGCTCTTCAATCTCAAAGAGATCGGCGAAGCCTTTCACAAGGACGTGGATGGCGCCGGCCGCGGACTTTTGAACCAATGGATCGACGCGGGACTGCTCACGCGGTCGGGCGACGTCTACAGCCCCACCGTCGCGGGCAAGTTCTGGCACGTCACCATGGCGCAGTTTCTGGTCAACGTCATTTCCAAGCGCCTTGCATGACAATTTCATGCAGGAATGCGCCCTATAAGGGATAACACAAGGACGTTCGATCCCCGACAGCCTGCTGCAGCCGGCCGGGGCGGCGCAATTTGTGAGAATTTCTTTCGCGGCGCCCCGATTTCCTCGTAGAATCGGGAAATTGGTTGGCAATGCGCCCCTTTGCGCCTGTGATCCAGGCCTTCCGGCATTCGGGCAGACCTGCGGCATCCCGCGGATCCGCCTTACCAAGCATGGACGTTCCGGCCCACCCTCAGCCCGAGCGTCTGCGCCCCACGCATTGGAACCCACAAAATTGAAACACAGGCCTGCCGCCGTCCGGTCCTCCGGAGGAAAGGCGCGCGGCCTGCGGCTGCGGATTTTCCCGTTGACGCTTCGCAGCGGTTCCAACCATTCACTTTCATAATCTATAAACACAAGGTGTATTCATGCAATCGGATTCCCGAACGCGCTTCATCCCCATCGGTCTGATGCTCTTTGCGCTCTTTTTCGGCGCGGGCAATCTGATCTTTCCGGCCTCCATGGGCCAGGCCGCCGGCACGGACGTGTGGTGGGCCCTGCTGGGCTTTTGCATCACCGGCGTCGGCCTGCCGCTGCTCACCGTCATGGCCGTCGGCTACTCGGGCCTGCACGGCGTTCGTGAAATCGCCAACCGCGTGCACCCCTGGTTCGGCGTTTTCTACTCCACGGTCTGCATTCTGGCGATCGGCCCCTGCTTTGCGGCGCCCCGCACCGGCACCGTGTCCTGGGAAATCGGCATCGTTCCGTTTCTCGATCCCTCTCAGCTTGAAGTCGGCATGCCGATCTTTCTGGCGGTCTTTCTCGGCGTTGCAGGCTGGCTTGCCGCCTCCCCCTCCAAGCTTGTCGACCGCATCGGCAAAATTCTGACGCCGCTGCTGGTGCTCACACTCGGAGTCTTCATCGTCAAGAGCTTCATCACGCCGCTTGGCGAGCCGCAGACGCCGGCCGCACCCTACGCCACGCCGATGTTTGCGGTCGTGCAGGGCATTCTGGACGGCTACAACACGCTTGACGCCATCGCGGCGCTCATCTTTGCCTCGCTGACGATCGGCGTGGTGCGCGAAGCGGGCTTCACCGAGCAAAAGGACATCGCCCGTGAAGTCTTTAAGTCCGCATTGATTGCGGCACCCCTTCTGGGCTTCATCTACATCTTCATCGCGAAGGTGGGCGCTGAGAGTGTGAGTGCGATCGGCGTGCAGGAGACCGGCGCCCCGATTCTGGCCTTGAGCGCCCAGCAGCTCTTCGGCTCGGGCGGCGCCATGATCCTTTCGGCGATGGTGCTGCTTGCTTGCCTCACAACCGCCATCGGCCTGATCAGCTGCACGGCGGCCCACTTTGTGAGCCTGGGTCTTTTCAAGGACCGCATCTCGTACCGCGCCTGGGTGGTGATCTTCACCGTGATTTCCTACCTCATCGGCCTCTTCGGCTTGAAGACCATCATCGTCTCCACCATCCCGGTGCTGATGTTCCTTTATCCGCTTTGCGTGGCGCTGGTGATTTTGTCCTTCCTGCACAACCTGATCGGCGGCCGCCGCTGCGTGTGGGCCTGGACGATCGGCTTCACCTTTGTGATGGCCACCTACAACGGTCTGCAGACGGCCAAGATCGCCACGGGCGGTCTGGAGTCCATCCTGGCTGAATGGGTGCCCCTGCACACGCTCGGCCTCGGCTGGATCCCCTTTGCCATCGTGGGCTTCATCATCGGCATGATCCACAAGAGCCTCACCAAGGGGCCGGCACAGCCGTAAAAGAAAAGCCCGTCGCAAAAATTGCCGGCAGTCCCTTTCAAAAGACTGCCGGCGGCATTTCAAGTTTCTTAAAGGCAGCGAGAGCGATCCCGCTGCCTTTTTCTCGGTTGCAAAGACGCCGTTATTCTCGCGGCATTGGATTGAAATAACAAATACTTTATTTGAAACGTTGTTCATGCTTAAAAAGCATGAATTAGAAAGCGAGCGCATGCAGCCTGGCTTGATGGCAATCCGCTGAAGGCAGAAAAATCAACCTGACGACTTGCACAAAGTGTAAAGAGTGTGCATAATGCGTCTCTCTCGTTCAGAGAGACAAAAATTTGAGCTGAAAAGGCAACCGCGGAAGGATGGCAGAGTGGTTGATTGTACCGCCCTGGAAAGGCGGCATGTCCAATTAGGGCATCGAGGGTTCGAATCCCTCTCCTTCCGCCAAATGATGAAAGCTTGCAGATGTTGAATCTGCGGGCTTTTTTCATTTCTGCCCTTGAAACACAGGCGTTTCAAGCGTATCGCAACTGTCCGCAACTGTTGCAAACTGCACCAATCCCGTCCAAAATGCCCGCTCGAACGGGACTCAAAAGTGGACTCAACGAAAAACTGACTCAGGCGGATGTTTAGACCAAGCAGGACGACGATCATGCTTTTGGCGGCTTGTACCTGCGCGTCAAAAATGGCGGCTCTTCCCGCACATGGGCACTGTTCTTCCGGAACGGCTAGTCCCGCACTTGCCGCCGCGATTTATAAACAGCATGGCTTTGTGATTGGTGCAGATCCCAAGGTTCTGCTCTGGAAGACGGGCTTAAGAGCATTGGTTCTCTGGCCTTTTTTTCTTATCCGTGCAAAACGGCGCCGTTTCAGCCAAAGCTGATGAACGGGCTTTTCGTGCATGCCACCGTCTGGAACTCTGATTATCCAGGCACAGTAGAGCCGGGTGAAGAACGTCTCGAGGCGGCAGACCGACCACCCACGCACCGGGAATCGTCAGAGCCATGGCATGACATCAGGAGCTGGGAATCTCTTGAACGACGCCGTCAGTGCAAGCCTTTCCACGGGCGCGATTGCTATCATTTGTTGGGTGTCAATGAATGTTTGTTATACGAAAGAACGACAATGTCAACAGTCCAGCGTGCATTCCGACTTGAAGAAACGCTTGATAAGCAGTTCTGCAGCATCGCTGAAAGGCTTGGCACCTCTCCCTCTGACGCGCTGCGGATGTTCGTAGCAGCCTTTGTTGCCAACAAAGGATTTCCCTTCGCTTTGCGGCTGTCCGACGGGAAATTGCCAACGCGCTTCTTCGATTCAAACCACCCGAATGTCATCACACCGCCTGTTCGAGACGGTCACGCCGTCTTGCCGGCCTCATGGCGGGAGGATGATGACTACGACAAAGGAGATGGCAAAGAGTCCCGCGCATACTGACTCGGACCCCGAGCTTCAACGTGCCTTTTGGATTTGACGATCCACCGGTTCTTTTCATCCGATTTTCGTCAATCACCACAGCCTGCCGCGTTGCAGCCAACCTTCGTGAGCGCGACGCCGGCGTCGCCGCCTTCTTCCAGGCATCGTGTGCGGCACGAGAATGAAGAGGATCCTCGCTCTCGTTGTTCCGGGCAGCTTTTCGTGCAAAATGAAGTCTGACTAACAAATACACGAAAACATCATGCCTCGTCATTTCTCGCGCGACATTGCCGGCACGGTCTCAAGACTGAGTCAATCCTACGCGGCAATTCTTTTGACGGGGCCGCGGCAGGCCGGCAAAACGTCCCTCCTGAGGGATTTGAGCAATTCCTATCGCCGGAGCTATGTCACTCTTGACGACTGGACCGAGCGTGCTCTCGCCAGAACGGATCCACGCCTCTTCCCGCAGCTGCATCCAGCGCCGGTGTTCATTGATGAGATCCAATACACGCCGGAATTGTTTCCGTACATCAAAATGGCCGTCGACGAAGGCGCGGCTGCCGGGCCATATTGGCTGGCCGGAAGTCAAGCCTTCCATATGATGCATCTTGCCCGGGAGTCGCTTGCCGGACGTGCAGCCATTTTGCACATGACTTTCCTCTCGCAGCACGAAATTTTCGGCTCCGGCCCGGCAGAAAGATTGTCCCTTTCGCTTCCCGCGCTCAAGGCCGCCAAGAGCGTTCAAACGCGGCGGGCAGCATCCGGATCGGGATGCTTTCTACTCCAGGTCACTGCTGTCCAAATTGAAAATGTGCATTCCGACCTGAGCTAAGAAAATTTCCTTTTTATTCAAGGGATTGCAATTCAGGGCTCCAAAGTAGCCCCCCGTTTGCAATTACAAGGGTAATTGCGCTTGCTCCCAAGCGTTTGGTGGCCTTTCTACAGTCCTTTTTCCGGCCTTTAAGCGCACGTCGGGATAATCCAGCCAGATGTGCAGTTGCTTGTGAGTCAAAAGATTCAGCCGCAGGAAATGCAGAAGTCTGGGAAATGTCCAGTTGTGCTTGGCGATCTGGCCCAGAACCTTTACCAGCAGCGTCACAATGACAGCTGTCCAAATCTGATTCATGACGGCGTTTTCGTTGGTGCCGATGAAGCTTTTGACCTTCAGATTCTGCTTGAGACTCTTGAAGAACAAT
>CALXOY010000018.1 GCA_944390145.1 uncultured Duodenibacillus sp. | reverse complement strand
TCCGCTGCCTTAACCGGACTTGGCGATACCCCAGCACTTGGTGCGGTCGGAGAGACTCGAACTCTCATGACTCTCGCCACAGCCACCTCAAGGCTGCGCGTCTACCAATTTCGCCACGACCGCATTTTCAGATTTTTATGCCCCAGCGCGATGCAAGCACCTTGCTGAGAGTTCGGAATTATACATGGGCTTTTGGATTTTGCAAGTCCATTTTTTAATTTCCCGAAGTTTCCTTCGGAAGGCCGTCCGAACAGCCTTTTTGGCAGGGGTAGTAGGATTCGAACCTACGAATGGCGGATTCAGAATCCGCTGCCTTAACCGGACTTGGCGATACCCCAGTCCATGGTGCGGTCGGAGAGACTCGAACTCTCATGACTCTCGCCACAGCCACCTCAAGGCTGCGCGTCTACCAATTTCGCCACGACCGCATGGATTTTTTCCTGCAGGCGGATGTGTCGTGCACTTTCGCCTGCAAGGCCGCGCATATTAGCGCGGAATCTGGTCGGATTGCAAGTCTTCCTTCTGAGCGGCGGGTGCAGCGGCGTCTGCTGCAGCCGGAGCCTCGGTCGTCTGCTCGGTGCTCACCGTGCCGAGCACGCCGCCCTGGCGCTGCTGGTTGCTCTTGTTGAAGGTGCCCGAACCGAGTGTGATGGCAATCGTGGCGCAGAAAAAGATGGTCGCGGCGACGGCCGTCGAGCGCGACAGGAAGTTTGCCGAACCCGTGGCGCCGAAAAGCGAACCGGAGGCGCCCGAGCCGAAGGCCGCACCCAGGTCGGCGCCCTTGCCGTGCTGCAGGAGCACCAGAATAATGACGGCAATCGCGGCAATGATCTGAACGACGATTGCAATGCTCATCAACATCTGCATAGCTGTATGGTTTCCGTGATGTTTTTGTTTGAGTGATGAAATGTTGTATCCAACCTATCCCGGGCCTTAATGCGCCGAGCAGATTGCATGAAAATCCTCTGCCTTGAGAGCCGCACCGCCGATCAGGCCGCCGTCGATGTCAGGCATCGCAAAAAGCGACGCGGCGTTGCCGGGCTTGACGCTGCCGCCGTAGAGAATGCGCATCGTCTGCGCAAGTTCCGGCGAATGAAGCGCAAGTTCGGTGCGTAGCGCCGCATGCACCTGCTGCGCGATCTCGGGCGTGGCGCTGCGTCCGGTGCCGATGGCCCACACGGGCTCATAGGCAAGCGTACAGTGCGAAAGACCCTCAACGCCCACCTCGGCCAAAACGGCATTCAGCTGCCGGTTGACCACGCGCAGCGTCTGGCTCGACTCGCGCTCCTGAAGCGTCTCGCCCACACAGACAATGGGCTTTAAGCCGACCGCCAGCGCAGCTTTTGTTTTCTTGGCCACCCTCTCGTCGGTGTCGCCGAAAAGCGACCGGCGCTCGGAGTGTCCGAGAATCACATAGCGGCAGCCGATGTCGGAGAGCATGCGTGCGCTCACCTCCCCGGTGTAGGCGCCCGCCTCGAACTCGCTTGCGTCCTGCGCGCCAAGCGCCACAGCCGTGTCTTCCAAAAGCAGCACCATCTGCATCAGATACACGTGCGGAGCACAAACCACGGCGTCGCAATCCGTGCCGCCGAGTGCGGCAAACGTCTTCACCCAGTCCTCATTGGCCTGAAGCGATCCGTTCATTTTCCAGTTGGCAACAACCAGTCTGTTTCGCATGTATTGTCTCTCCGATGCGTCTGCGAGCTGAATCGTGGATTTTAGCTGATCTGCGTTTTTTCCACCTGCCGGGGCGCTGAAAAAGCGGGCCGCAGCGGTCCGCTTTTTTCGTGCCGGCCGACGGGCGGCCGGACTTGCCGCAAGGCCTGCAGATCACTCTTCGTTCAGAAGAGCCTTCATCGACAGACGCGGACGGTTCTTGTCGTCAAAGCCGATCACCTTGACGCGGACCGTCTGGCCTTCCTGCAGGTAGTCGGTGACGCTGTTGACGCGCTCGTTGGCGATCTGGCTGATGTGCAGCAGACCGTCCTTGCCGGGCAGCAGTCCCACGATGGCGCCGAAGTCGAGGATCTTCGTCACGGGGCCTTCGTAGATCTTGCCGACTTCCACATCGGCGGTGATCTCTTCGATGCGCTTCTTGGCCAGATTGGCGCGTTCGGTGTCGTTGGAGGCAATCGTCACGGTGCCGTCGTCCTCGACATCGATCTGGCAGCCGGTTTCTTCGCACAGACCGCGGATCGTGGCGCCGCCCTTGCCGATCACGTCGCGGATCTTTTCCGGATTGATCTTGAGGGTGAGCAGGCGCGGGGCCCAGACGGAGAGTTCCTTGGCGCCCTCTCCTGCCATCTCGCGCATCTTGCCGAGAATGTGCATGCGGCCTTCGTGGGCCTGCGCGAGAGCGGCCTGCATGATTTCGGCCGTGATGCCTTCAATCTTGATGTCCATCTGCAGGGCGGTGACGCCGTTTTCGGTGCCCGCAACCTTGAAGTCCATGTCGCCCAGGTGGTCCTCGTCGCCGAGAATGTCGGTGAGAACGGCAAACTTGTTGCCTTCCTTGATGAGGCCCATGGCAACGCCCGCGACGTAGTCCTTCAGAGGCACGCCGGCGTCGAGCATCGACAGGCACCCGCCGCAGACGGAAGCCATCGAGGAGGAGCCGTTGGACTCGCAGATTTCAGAGACGACGCGAATCGAGTAGTTGAATTCCTCCTGGCTCGGCAGCACAGCCTTCAGGGCGCGCTTGGCAAGACGGCCGTGGCCGATCTCGCGGCGCTTGGGGCTACCCACGCGGCCGGTCTCGCCGGTGGCAAACGGCGGCATGTTGTAGTGCATGATGAAGCGGTCGCGCGTCTCGCCCATGATGCCGTCGATGATCTGTTCGTCCTGCTTGGTGCCAAGCGTCGTGACCACCAGGGCCTGCGTTTCGCCGCGGGTGAAGAGGGCCGAGCCGTGGGTGCGCGGCAGAACCGACTGGCGGATCTCGATCGGGCGGACCGTGCGGGTGTCGCGGCCGTCGATGCGGGGCTTGCCGGCGAGAATGTTCGAGCGCACGACGTGGGCTTCCATTTCAAAGAGGATGCCGTGGACTTCATTCACATCGGCGGGTTCCGTGCCGGCGGCTTCGGCGTCGGCCGCAAGGGTCTTTTCGACCTTCTCGTAGATTTCACGCAGCTTCTCGGTGCGCTGCTGCTTGGAGCGGATCGTGTAGGCCTCTTCGATGTCGGCCTGGGCGATTTCGTGCACGCGGGCGATGAGCGCTTCGTTTTTCGGTGCGGGCTGCCAATCCCAGGCGGGCTTGCCCGCTTCGGCGGTGAGCTCATGGATCGCGTTGATCGCCACCTGCATCTGCTGGTGGCCGAACATCACGGCGTCAAGCATCGTCTGCTCGGGCAGACGGTCGGCTTCGGACTCGACCATCAGCACGGCGCGTTCGGTGCCGGCCACAACGAGGTCAAGGCGCGACTCCTTCAGCTGGGAGGTGGTCGGGTTGCAGACAAAGCCGCCGTTCACGTAGCCCACGCGGCAGGCGCCGATCGGACCCTTGAACGGGATGCCGGAAATGGTGAGAGCGGCCGAGGCGCCGATCATGGCCGGAATGTCCGGATTGACTTCGGGGTCAACCGACAGAACGTGCACAATCACCTGCACTTCGTTGAAGAATCCATCCGGGAAGAGCGGGCGGATCGGGCGGTCGATCAGGCGGCTCGTGAGCGTTTCATGCTCGGAGGGGCGGCCTTCACGCTTGAAAAAGCCGCCGGGGAACTTGCCTGCGGCATAGGCCTTTTCGATGTAGTCGACGGTGAGCGGGAAGAAGTCCTGGCCGGGCTTGGGCTCTTTTTTCGCGACAACCGTGGCGAGCACCACCGTGTCGCCCATCGAGCAGACGACGGCGCCGGAGGCCTGGCGGGCGATTTCACCCGTAGTGAGGGTCACCTGGTGTTGGCCGAACTGAAAGCTCTTGGAAACCTTGTTGAACATGCTCATGGTTTGAGTATTCCTTTGTTCTCAGGTGCTTTGCCTCCGAACCGGGTCTTTTTCCTGGTGCTTGATGGCACGCTGCGGCACAAACATACGCCAGGATCCGGTTGTTGTGTGCTTGTGTCGCAACGCGCGGTACCGTCATCGAAAATGACTTGAGCCGGAGCAAAGCGGGTTGGTCAAATGTGTGTGTTTTGTCTCTTTAGACAAGCTTGCGGCCTGTTTGCTTTTTCAACAAACAGGCCGCTGGATTCGGCAATTCTTACTTACGCAGCTTGAGCGAATCGATCAGCTTGCGGTAGGCAGCCACGTCCTTGCCCTTGAGGTAGTCGAGCAGCTTGCGGCGGCGGCTCACCATCTTCAGAAGACCACGACGGGAGTGATGATCCTTCTTGTGTTCCTTGAAGTGGGCGGTAAGCGAATTGATGCGGGCCGTAAGGAGCGCAACCTGGACTTCGGGGGAACCCGTGTCGCCTTCGGCGCGGGCGTACTTGGCAATGACTTCTGCCTTGTTGATTTCAGACATTTTTCACCTAATAAGAGGCGGTTGAACATGCGGTGCGGGTGTCGAGCCTGCACCGTGAGAGAGGTGCGATTTTACTGAAATAGCATTAAAAATCAATAGCCAAGCCGCGCCAGGAAGTTCTCGCGGGTGATGTTTTTATGGTGCACGGCAATGTGCGCGGCGCGCGTTAAAAGCGGACAGTCGCTGCGGGGGAATTCATCAAAGACGCGGGCCACGTTGAGGCCCTCGACCACCATGTCGACTTCAGCCAGGGCTTTTTCGGGCGAAAGCCCCTGCCCGAGCCAGCACCCGTAGCGAAAGTTGCGGCTGTGGCTGCTCAGGGCCGTGGCAAGAAGGTCGCCCAACGCACCATAGCTTAAAACCTCCTCGGCGCTTGCCCCGACAAAGCGCCGGGCTTCGGCAAGCGCATCGGTTAAAAAGCAGGCGCGGAAGTTGTCGCCCAACGCCAGCCCCTCGGCGATGCCCGCGGCAATGGCAATCAGGTTTTTCACCGCACCAAAGCGCTCGAGCGAAAGCACGTCGTCCTGCTCGGCGATGCGGCAGCGGGCCCTGGCAAAGATTTTTTTGATCACTTCGCGCGAGCGGGGGCTGCCGGCAAGGCAGACTCCGAAAGGAAGGTTGTTTGCCGCCTCCTCGGCGTGCGAGCCGCCGCTCAAAACACAGATGTCGGCGTGCGGCAGCTCCTCGGCCGTCACCTGCGAAAGCGTCTTGGAGCTGCCCGCTTCAAGCCCCTTTGAAGCAATGCAGATCACGGGATCGGGCGACAGGTACCGCGCGGCCTTGCGCGCCGCTTCACGGATGTAGCGCGAAGCCACAACGAGAATCACGGCGTCGGCCCGTCCGAGCTCCTCGTCCAATTTATCTTTGACAACAACCCGCGGATCGAGAATAAAGCCCGGCAGCTTCGGGTGGCGCCGGTCTTCGCGCAGCGCCTTGATGTTTCTGCCGGTTGCCGAATAAAGGTGCACCTCGGCGCAGGGGGCGGCCAGGTGGGCGAGAACCGTCCCCCAGGTTCCGGCGCCGAGAACGGCAAGCTTCAATGACGGGGATTGGCTGACTTCAGGCATTGGGGACTTCTCTTTTTCTTCTTTGTTTCTATCTGGGGCGCTCTTAGCCGGCAGACGGCGCAGCTTTTGCCGCGGCGCTGCGGAAAACCTTGAGCGAAAGCAAAACGCCCGAGAGCAAAAGCGCCATGCCCACAAGCATATTCCACTGCGGCCACTGCATGCGCAAAACGTGCGCGTAGAGCACGGCAAAGATGGTTTCAAAGACGATCATCTGTCCGGCAAGCGCCGTCGGCAGACGCTGGCTCATGGCGTTCCAAAAGACAATGCCCACCCAGGAGCCCATGATGCCGGTGGCGGCCATCACGAACACAAACCAGACGGGATCGGCGCCAAGCAGCGGCGTGCCTGCGGGTTCAAGCTTCCAGAACACCAGATACATCAAAACCGCAAACGGGAAGGTCGAGAGGCCCTGCGCCGTCGACCAGGCCCGCGGCGAGCGCTGCGGGTGCGCAAGCAGCCAGTCGGCGTTGCGGATCGGGTACCAGGTCCAGAGCAGCAGCGCCGCCGCGGCCATCATCACGCCGTACCAGAACTTCACGCCGCCGTCAGCGGTTGCTTGTACCACCATCTCAAACTCGGTCATGCTCGCCAGAGCAAAGCCCGCAACGATAAGCACCAGTCCCGGCAGAAGCCGGCTCCAGGCGAGCGCCCTGCCCTTTTTCCTGTCGCGGATGTTGGCGACGGCCGCCACCAGCACCGGCACGGCCGACATGGCCATGCCCGACACGGGAACGCCCGCGTTTTGAATGGCTTCAATCAGGCACCAGTAGTAGACGATGTTGCCGATGACGCCGAGCTTGGCGACATCGATCCAGTCGCGCAGCGTGTAGTGGGCGAATTCCCGCCGCTCCATCCAGGCCAGCGGCACCGCCACCAGCCCGAAGCTCACAAAGCGGCCCGCGGCCATGAGTTCGGGCGGATAGCCCGGCAGCACCTCGGGGACCAGATAGACGAATCCCCAGATCATGCATGCCAGAACGCCGTATAAAAAGCCGAGAGCCATGATTCAGACAGTGGAAAAGACAAAACGAGCCCCTGCATTATGCCGTTGCCGGTTCGCGGCGTCATGCAGGAAAGGCCGGGGCGGGCGGATTTTTGCCGCACAGCCGGCTTTTTCAGAGCGCTACAATCGAAAGGTTGAGGTGAATTGACGGCTTGATCCAGTTCGGATCATCCGCCTTCTTTATAAAGGATTCCTTTCGATGTCCAATACGCTTACTGAGTGGTTTCGTCACGTTCCTGAAGAAAAGTGGCTGCGCGATCCGGCTGCAAGCCGCGCCGATGCACAGGCCATTTGGGATAACCTCGAGCTCAAGCCCGGCGTGCGCATCTTCGAGTGCCCCTGCGGCAAGGCCGATCTGAGCTTTCCGCTGGCCAGACTCGGCGCAAGCGTCTGCGGCATCGACTTCAATGCGCACTTTGTAAGCGCTGCGCGCAACAAGTTTTCGCGTGCGGGTCTTGAAGGAGCCTTTAAAACCGACGACATGCGCACCGCGCGCTTCCCCGAGTCGATGGACCTCATCATCAACTGGGCGAGCTCCTTCGGCTACTTCTCCGACCAGGCCAATGCGGATCTGCTCTCGCGCTTTGCCCGGAGCCTGGTGCCGGGCGGACGGCTTTTGATTGAAGTGGCCAACCCCTCGCGCGTTCTGGCCGGTGAAGCGACCCGCATCATCGCCTCGGGCGAACAGGTTTGCGAAACGTGGGATGCACAGACCAAGCGCGCCACGGTGATTTTCCCCGCCACCGAGTTCCGCGGCCCCGTTTCGGCAAGCGTGCGCGTCTACACGTGCGACGAATACCGCGACATGATCACGGCTGCGGGCTTGACGCTTGTTGACTTCTACGGTCAGGGCTTTACGTCCTTTACGCCGGAGAGTTCGCGGCTCATTGTGCTCGCGCGCCGTTAACCGCTCGTCGCAAACTTTTCCATTTTTTGCCCGCCGCGGGCTGAAAAACTCTCTAAAGTGATCCTATCGGCATCGCGCCGCACGCGGTGCGATGCGTTCGCTTTCCATGGAGAGTTCATCATGGCTGGAGCCAAAATTCTGAAGCCCGTCGCAGGCGTTGTCATTCTGGTGGGTCTGTATGCCTCCGCAGGCTACATCGGCGTGCCTGCAGGCGTTCGCTGGGCCGTTTCCAACATCCTGCCCGAGGCGCTCGGCGGCAGGGACGCCTCCGTCGGAGACGTTTCCTTCAATCCCTGGAACTGGAAGCTTGAGGTGAGCGACCTCGCCGTCAAGTCCGCCCATGCGCCCGACAACAACCTTCTTTCCCTCAAGCACCTTTCGGCCGACTTAAGCGGCAGCACGCTCACCGAAATGGCGCCGGTAGTCGAAGCCCTTTCCGTCGACGGCCTGGTGATGCATCTCACGGCCAACGAAGCCAACAACCGCGAAGCGGCGCAGGCAGCAGGCAAGGCCTCTTCAGACTCTTCAAACAGCTCGGGCCTGCCCGCCTTCTCGATCGCCAACGTGCGCGTCACCAACAGCAGCGTGCGGCTCACCAACGCACAAAACGGCGCTGACGTCAAAATCACCGACATTGACTTTGCGCTGCCGGTGCTCTCGACGCTGCCCTCTTCAGCGCGCGGCACCGTCGACCCCAAGCTTTCGCTCAAGGTGAACGGCACGCCGATCAATGCGCAGGGCTCTTTAAAGGGTGAAGCCGCATCTCTGGCGCTCAAGGTCGACAAGCTCAATGTCGCCGAGATTCTGAAAGCCGCCCCCGTGACGCTTCCGGTGACGGTGGAAAAGGCGCTTGCCTCGTGCAACCTGAATGTGTCTTTTGCGCTGCCCAAGTCCGGCGTCTCCGGCATCAAGGTAAGCGGCAACGCCTCCGTTGAAAATGTCGACGTGAGAGACGCCGCCAAAAAGCCCTTTGTCACCCTGAAGTCCGCCGCCCTTGACATCAAAAACGTGGATCTCACCGCGCAGAAGGCCGACATCACAAGCGTGAAGATTGTGCAGCCTGCGGTCAAACTGGCGATTGCCTCGCAAGCGAAGTCCACGGCAGCCGCAAAGAAAACGGGCGCGGAGACCTCTTCCGGATCATCCGGCGCGGGCGCCTGGCAGTGGTCGCTTGGCTCGGTGCATGTGAGCGGCGGCTCGTTGCAGGTCACCGATAGAAGTTTGAAGCCCGCCTCCACGCTTTCGGTGACGGCGATCAATCTGGACGCCAAGGGCTTTTCGTCAGCCAAGGGCAAGACCGGCACGTTCTCTGCGAGTGCCAACGTGGCGCAGGGAAAGCTTTCGAGCTCTGGCAAGCTCTCGATCCTGCCGCTGGCTGTTGACGCCACCACCAAGGTGAGCGGCCTTCACTTCGCGACCTTCAATCCCTGGATCAAGGCTCTTGCCGGAGCCCAGCTCACCAAGGGCACGGCGGACGTGAACGGCCGCATCGATCTGAAGTCCGACAAGAAGCTTGCCCTGAAGTGGAAGGGCGATCTGGGCGTCTCCAACCTCGAAGCCAAGAACACCGCCGGCAAAACGCTCATGACCTGGACGCAGGCAACCGCCACAGGCGTTGACGTCAAAAGCATCGACCCGGTCGACATTGCGTTGAAGAACCTCACGGTCAAGGAGCCCGCCAAGAAGACCACGCAGACCGTAAGCAAGGCGGCAGGCTTGATCGGCGCCATTGCGGCGCTCACCGGTCATGAGAACACCGCCCGCCGCGCCGAGAAGACTGCGAAGGTCGTCTCCTCCGACATCTCCATCTCCAATGTCGCCTATCGCAACGGCAAGTTCGTTCTCTCGCAAAAGAGCAAAAATATGCTCGAGGATCTCGTGATCGACTCGTTAAACAGCGTCTTCTCCTCCGAAAAGAGATAGAAGATTTCGCCATGCATGAAAACGGCGCCCGGGCAATGTCCCTGTCGCCGTTTCTGCTTGTCCTTTGAGTCCTGGTTTTAGCCGCCGCTGCCGCGCTTGTAGAAGGCGTCGAACTTCCGCCAAAAGAGCATGGCGGCGGCAAGCCATGTGAACACTGCACACGCCCCGATGATCAATGTCGCGCGCATCCAGGGCATGTCCTCGGCCTGACGGCGCATGGCAAGTTCGAGCGCCGTGTAAAGCCACTCGCAGCCCGCGCACGCAAGCACAACGCCGCAGACGACTGCGCACCACTTGTTGCGCACAAACAAAAGCACCACGCCGATCAAAGGCAAAAGCGAAACAATGAGGCCCCACCCGTGAAAAAGCAGGTGCGCGCCAAAAAGCACAAAGCACAGAGCAGGAAAAATCAAAGGAAGTCTGATCAACTCACTTCTCCTTATCGCTGCCGGCGGCAGGCGCTGCGGGCTTGACGGGAATCTGGCGGGCCTTGCCGCGGGGCTTATCGGGCGGCGTCACCGTCAGCGACTTCCAAAGATGCTCGAGCGCCAGCACGGGGTGCGAGAACATCACGCGGGGGCCGGCAAAGCGCATCACCTGTGCAACCTTTTCGCGGTAGACAGGCTTGTAGCAGTGCACCTTGCATTTGGCGCAGACGGGCTTTTCCTCCTTGAAGGGACAGCAGGAAAGGCGCTTGAAGGCATAGTCGGCAAGTTCCTGACAATCGGGACAGAGCGCCTCGCCCTTTGTGCCGTGGTGCGCATGGCAGTAAATCCGCACCATGGCAAGAACGGTGTCGGCTTCGCGCTTCAAGGGCCCGCTCTTGAGCCGTCCAAGGCGGGGATTATCCTGCTTGGAAACTTCAGACATAAATGATTCTCAGTTGCAGATTCTGAAAAGTCACTGACGGCTAACTCTAACTTGCCCGCCTTAAGTCTTCCTTGTTTTCAGTCAAGTCCCGTTTATCGAAAAGAAATTGGCCTGCTGCGGCAGTCCTGGTGAGGACGGTGGCCTGGCATCGCTTGCAAAATGCTTTTCTCTGCGGCATTTCAGACGATTTCCGGCTGTTGAGCTGTCTTCTTAAGCGCGTTCTGTGTTGTAAAAATTCCTAGGGTTAATACCCCCCCCCGAGCATATTCTTTCATCCTTTGCTTGTTCCTCAAAACGCTTCGATGCCAAGATCGACTCCGTCCTGCAAGGACTCCGCCGGTCTGAGTTGCGTCTTCGCAAGAGTCCGCATCCTCATGTTCCGACCGGCGGTTTTTGCAAAAACTCAACTCTTGCAAGTCTCGGAACAGACTAGGAGAAAAAAATCATGAAAAAGACTTTGGCTGCAGTTGCCGTTCTCGGCGCTTTTACAGGCTCTGCTCTGGCTGCTGATGTGCAGCTGTATGGCATCCTTGATACGGGCCTGCGCTATCTGCACAGCGACATGGACTACGCTGCAAACTTCACTACAGATAAGCAACCAGGCTTCAACGGCTTTACCGGTGCTGACGCCACCGACTCGTTCTCAATGGAATCCGGCATGCAGTCCGGCTCCCGTTGGGGCATCAAGGGTACGGAAGATCTCGGCAACGGTCTGACCGTCGGCTTCATCCTTGAAGACGGCTTCTCCGCCGACACCGGCGCTGAAAAAGACCAGATGTTCGATCGTGAATCGAGCCTCTTCCTCCAGGGCAGCTTCGGCAAGATCGCTTTCGGCCGCATGGGCTCCATCAACAACGGCGTGTCCTCCTGGGGTAAGCACGGTGTGATGTCTGCCTTTGGCACGTCCTGGGGCGGCTATGCCGCTCAGGCCGATACTGTCTTCGGCG
>CALXOY010000017.1 GCA_944390145.1 uncultured Duodenibacillus sp. | reverse complement strand
CCTTCAGAAGCGCACGCATGTCGTCCAGCGTATGCATGCCGCCCGAGGCGATCACCGGCACCGAAACGGCGCGCGCCAGCGCCGCGGTGGCCTCGGCGTTGACGCCCGAGAGCATGCCGTCGCGGCTGATGTCGGTGTAAAGAAAGGCAGAGACGCCGTAGCCTTCAAAGCGCCGCGCAAGATCGATCGCGTCGTGCCCGGTGCTCTTCACCCAGCCGTCGGTGGCGACGATGCCGTTTTTGGCATCGAGCGCCACGATGATGCTGTCGGAAAAGACCGCGCAGGCCTCCTTTAAAAAGCCCGGGGTCTTCACGGCCGCCGTGCCGATCACGGCATAGCGCACGCCCGCGTCAAGATAGGCCTCGATCTGATCGAGCGTGCGGATGCCGCCGCCCACTTCAATCTCAGCATCTTCGCCGATCTCTTCGATCATCTCCCGGATTAGGGAGGTATTCAACGGCTTGCCGGTTTTGGCGCCGTCCAGATCCACGATGTGAATGCGCTCGGCCCCCAGGTCGGCCCACTGACAGGCCTGATCGACGGCGTCCTCGTTGTAGACGGTGACGTTTTTCTCCAAATCGCCCTGACGCAGGCGCACGCAGCGCCCGTTTTGCAGATCAATGGCAGGAATCAAAAGCATGATGTGTCTTCCGAAGTGTGTTGGAATGCCGGCTCCTTCCGGCGCAATTCTCAAACCTTCCAGTGCACGAAGTTGGAAAAGAGCTTCAGGCCGCTTGCGGCGCTCTTTTCCGGATGAAACTGCGTGGCAAAGATGTTGTCGCGGGCCACGGCGCAGACAAAGGGCAGGCCGTAGCAGGTTGTGCCGGCAGCCACCGAGTCGTCCTCGGGGGCCACAAAGTAGCTGTGCACAAAGTAAAACCAGCTCTTGTCGGCAATGCCCTCCCACAAGGGGTGCGCCATGCGCTGCTTGACGGTGTTCCACCCCATCTGCGGCACCTTGAGCCTCTCGCCGTTGGCGCGCACCAGCGCCGCCTCGGGAAAGCGGATCACCTTGCCGGGAATGAGGCCGAGCCCGGCGCAGTCGTTTTCATCGCTGCGCTCAAAGAGCATCTGCATGCCGATGCAGATGGCCAGAACAGGCTTTTGCGCCAGCGCCCTCACGACGGCGTCTTCAAGACCGGTTTCCCGGAGGCTGCGCATGCAGTCGCCCATCGCCCCCTGCCCCGGGAACACGACCCGGTCGGCGGCGTCAATGTCGGAGGCACGACTGCTCACCACGACGTCCGCGCCGTCGGCCACAGCCCGCACGGCCTGGCTCACGCTGCGCAGATTGCCCGTTCCGTAGTCAACAATCACGAGCTTCATAGGGCACCCTTGGTGCTCGGCACCACGTCAAGCGCACGTGCGTCAAATGAAGCGGCCGTGCGAAGGGCCCGTGCAAAAGCCTTGAAGATCGACTCGGCCTGATGATGGGCGTTTTCGCCCTTCAGATTGTCGATGTGCAGCGTCATGCCGCAGTGGTTGACCAGTCCCTGGAAAAACTCGCGCACCAGCTGGCTGTCGAGGCCTCCGATCATGGGTGCGGTGAAACGGCAGTCAAAGAAAAGCCCCGGCCGGCCGGAAAGATCGAGCACTACACGCGAAAGCGATTCATCAAGCGGAATGCATGCTTCGCCGTAGCGCAGGATGCCCTTCTTGTCGCCGAGCGCCCTGGCAAGCGCCTCGCCGATCACAATGCCCGTGTCCTCGACCGTGTGGTGGCCGTCCACGTGCAGATCCCCGGCAACCTTCACCTTGAGGTCGATCAAACCGTGGCGGGCGATCTGCTCGAGCATGTGGTCAAAAAAACCAATGCCCGTATCAACGCCGCACACGCCCGTGCCGTCAAGGTCTAGCGACACGTCGATGCGGGTTTCCTTTGTACTGCGCGAAATGGATGCGGGACGCACAAGACACCTCCCTTTTTGTGCGTAGACTTGGCGCGCAAAGCCGGGCGGCGCCTCGAGCCGCCCCGCTTGATGTGCGCGAAATTACTTCTGCGTGCCGATGCGGTAGTGTGCGCTGGCGGCGTGCGCGTAAAGCGATTCGCCCTTGGCCAGGCACTCGGCGATCTTTGCCAGCGGCTCAACGCCCTGCTGCTGCACATAGATCAGGCTGGTGCGCTTTTGGAAGTCGTAGACGCCCAGCGGCGAAGAAAAGCGCGCCGTGCGGCTCGTGGGCAGCACGTGGTTGGTGCCTGCGCAGTAGTCGCCAAGCGCTTCCGAGGAGTAGCGGCCAAGGAAGATGGCGCCGGCGTGGTGGATGAGCCCGGCCCACTTCTCGGGTTCTTCGGTGCTCATTTCCAAATGTTCGGGTGCGATCGTATCGGCGATGCGGCAGGCCTCTTCGAGGTCGCGCGTCACGATGATGGCGCCGCGGTTTGCAAGCGACTTGCAGATGATCTCCTTGCGGGGCATCTCTTCGATCTGACGGCGCATGGAGGCTTCAACGGCGTCGGCAAAGGCCGCGTCGGGTGTGAGCAGCACCGCCTGAGCGAGCACGTCGTGCTCGGCCTGGCTGAAGAGATCCATTGCAATCCAGTCCGGATCGGTCTTGCCGTCGCAGATCACGAGAATTTCGGAGGGGCCGGCGATCATGTCGATGCCCACGCGGCCGAACACCTTGCGCTTGGCGGCGGCCACATAAGCGTTGCCCGGTCCGACGATCTTGTCGACGGGCTCAAGCGTTTCCGTACCGTAGGCAAGTGCGGCCACGGCCTGTGCGCCGCCGATCGTGAAGGCGCGGCTGACGCCCGCAAGGCTTGCCGCGGCAAGCACGAGCTGGTTTTTCTGTCCGCCCGGGGTGGGAACCACCATTTCAATGCGCTTGACGCCGGCCACGCGTGCAGGCATGGCGTTCATCAGCACCGAGCTCGGGTAGGCGGCCAGTCCGCCCGGCACATACAAGCCCACGGAGTCGACCGGCGTCACGCGCTGGCCGAGCTTGTTGCCGTACTCGTCGCACACCGAGAAGCTCTTTTCGAGCTCGTTTTCGTGAAAGACGCGGATGCGGCGGGCGGCCTCCTCAAGGGCGGCGCGCTGCTCCGGCGGAAGGGTTTCGAGCGCGTGGCGCATTTCCTCGGCCGTGATCACCAGATCCGAAAGGGTTTTGGCCTCCAGACGGTCAAAGCGGGCCGTGTATTCGAGCACGGCGGCGTCGCCGCGCGCACGCACATCCTCCACAATGGCTTCAGCCCGGCGCGTGATCTCCGGATCAACGCTCGCATCAACAGCGACAAGTTCGCTGAACTTCTTCTCAAAGTCCGGATCGGCGGACGACAAACGACGGATATCCATTTTGATTCTCCCTGTCATTCTTTTTTCGAATTCTGCAAGGCCTGCTGCCGCGCACGCTCCTCGGCGGTTTCGCGCATGGCGTTCATGATCGGCATAAGCTCTTCGCGTTTGAGCTTCATGGCGGCCTGATTGACGATCAGGCGCGAAGAAATCGGCGCGATCGTCTTGATTTCAACCATATTGTTGGCTTTGAGCGTCGCACCGGTGCTCACAAGGTCGACGATGGCGTCGGCCAGACCCGCGATCGGCGCCAGCTCCATGGAGCCGTAAAGCTTGATGAGGTCCACGTGCACGCCTTCGCGGCCAAAGTAGTCGCGCGACCACTTGATGTACTTGGTGGCCACCCGGATGCGGCTGCCGCGGCGCACATTGCTTTCCCAGTCAAAGCCGCGGGGCGCTGCCACGCTCATGCGGCAGCGGGCGATGCCCAGATCCACCGGCACGTAAAGGCCGTTGCCGCCGTGCTCGTAGAGCGAGTCCCAGCCCGCCACGCCCATGTCGGCTGCGCCGTACTGCACATAGGTGGGCACGTCGGTTGCGCGCAGCACCACAATGCGCAGATCGTCGCGGTTGGTTCCGATCATCAGTTTGCGCGAGTGCTCCGGGTCCTCCAGCGGATGGATGCCTGCGGCCGCCAGAAACGGCAGCACCTCTTCAAAAATCCTTCCCTTTGATAATGCAAGTGTGATCACGACGGCTCCGCTTTCGATGGATGATGATTGACCCGGCTAGTCGCTGATTCGCTCGATCTGCGCTCCAAGCGCCGAGAGCTTGGCTTCAATGTGCTCGTAGCCTCTGTCCAAATGATAAATGCGCTCGATGACGGATTCACCGCGGGCGGCCAGGGCCGCAATCACCAGACAGGCCGAAGCGCGCAGATCGGTGGCCATCACATTGGCTCCGTCGAGATGATCGACGCCGCAGACCACGGCCGTGTGGCCGTCGACATGAATATCGGCCCCCATGCGCTGCAGTTCGGGCACGTGCATGAAGCGGTTTTCGAAAATCGTTTCCACAATGCGGCCCGTGCCTTCGGAGACGGCGTCAAGCGCCATGAACTGCGCCTGCATGTCTGTGGGAAAGCCCGGGTGCGGAATGGTGCGCACGTCCACGGCCCTGGGCCTGGCGGCAATGCGCGCGCGGATCCAGTCGGCTCCGGTCTGCACGTCGCCTCCGGCTTCGCGCAGCTTGCCGATCACCGCCTCCATCGCCCAGGGCACCGTATCGGTCACAAGCACGTCGCCGCCCGTGGCAAGCGCCGCGCACAAAAACGTGCCCGTTTCAATGCGGTCGGCGATGACGGTGTGTTCACAGCCGTGCAGAGACTCCACGCCCTCGATTTCAATGACGGGGGTGCCGGCGCCCTTGATTTTCGCGCCCATCTTGTTGAGGCATTCAGCCAGATCCATCACCTCGGGCTCGCGCGCGGCGTTTTCAATCACCGTGGTGCCCTCGGCGAGAACCGCGGCCATCATGATGTTTTCGGTGCCGGTGACAGTCACCATGTCGGGCACGACGAGGCAGCCCTTGAGGCGCCCCGCGCGGGCAATCATGTAGCCGTGGTCGATGTCGATTTCCGCGCCCATCATCTTGAGCGCCTTGATGTGCTGGTCAACGGGACGGGCGCCGATCGAGCACCCTCCGGGCAGCGACACGCGCGCCGTACCGAAGCGCGTGGTCAGAGGCCCTAGCACCAGCACCGAGGCGCGCATGGTCTTCACCAATTCATAGGGCGCCTGAGTGGAAGTGAGGTTGGCCGCATTGATGCGCACCGAGCCGTCGGCAAGCGGCTCGAACGTCACGCCCATGCCGGTGAGAAGCTTTCGCATCGTGCGCACATCGGCCAGGTCTGGAACATTGTGCAGCACAACGTCGTCGGCTGTCAGAAGAGCAGCGGCAATAATGGGCAGTGCGGCGTTTTTGGCGCCGGAGGCCTTCACCTGGCCGACAAGGCGGCGGCCGCCGACAATTCTGAGTTTCTGCATGAATCCGTATCCAGTTTGAATGCTGCAGACTGGCGCCAGGCCCCGCAGGGCGCGCCGGTCCGAGGGGCAGATTTTACCGCACAGTTTCCGCCGTCAACGCAGACCGCAAACGCCTTTACGACGCTCCTGAATCCTCACAAAAAGCACTTTTCCAGACGCGCAAAGTGATGCACGGGCCCGTGGCCGCCGCCAACGGACAGGCGTCCGGATGTCTGGATCGCGCCGGCAACATAGTCCCGCGCAAGCTCCACGGCACGGGGCAGGTCGTCACAGCGCGCCCAGAGCGCTGCAATGGCCGAGGACAAGGCGCAGCCCGTGCCGTGCGTGTTTTTCGTGTCCACTCGCGCGCCGGTGAAGTCGTAAAACGAAGCGCCGTCATAGAGCACGTCGTGCACGACGGATCCTTGCGCATGCCCGCCTTTGAGCACCACTGCGGTTTTGCCGCCGCACATCTGCCAGAGCTCGCGGGCGGCCTCATGCATTTGAGAGACTTCCGTCACCTCACGCCCCAGCAGCACGGAGGCCTCGGGAAGGTTCGGCGTCACCACGTCGGCCACGGCAAGCAGATTTTCCTTGAAAAACGCCACCGCATCATCGGGCATGAGCCGGTCGCCGCTTTTGGCCACCATCACGGGATCCAGCACGATTTTCGGCGCCTTGTGCCGCACAAGGCTTCCGGCAACGGCCTGCATCACGTCTTCGGAGCCGAGCATGCCGATTTTGACGGCGTCGATGCGCACATCGGCAAAAAGCGTTTCCAGCTGCTCGGCGACAAAGGCGGCCGGAACCGGCAGCACCCCGGTCACCGTGCGCGTGTTTTGCGCAGTAAGCGCCGCGATGACGCCTGTTGCATAGGTGCCGAGCGCACTCATCGTCTTGACGTCGGCAAGCACCCCGGCGCCGCCCGAGGGGTCGACGCCTGCAATCGTCAGGACATTTTTGATTTCCGCCTGTTCCATATTTCTCTCACAAACTGCATCTGCCGCTCGGCGGCTCCCGTGTAAAGCGAGGCGAATTCCAACGCTCGGCGGCTGCGTTCGGCAAGCGTTCCGTCCACAAGCCACGAAAGCGCCGTCTCCACGGCGTCGCGCGCGTGCTGTGCGCAAACCGCGCCGCCCGCCGACAACGCATCCTTCACAACCTTGGCAAAGTTGTAGGTGCTCGGCCCCACCACCACGGGCGAGCCGCTTGCAGCCGGTTCAATCAGATTCTGGCAGCCGAAGTCTCCAAAGCTGCCGCCCATGATGCACACGTCGGAGAGCGCACAGTAAAACGCCATCTCCCCCATCGTGTCGCCAAGCAGCACCGCCGGCCCCTCGCACAGCCCCTTAAAGTCGGGATCCTCGCTTTTGCGGATCACCCGGCAGCCCGAGCGCCGCAAAATGTCCGCCGCCTCGTCAAAGCGCTGCGGGTGGCGCGGCACCACGAGAAACACCGCCTCCTCCATGTGTTCTGCCAGATGCGGCGCAAACATCGCCTCCTCGCCCTGACGCGTGCTGGCAAGCAGCACCACGGGCTTCGGAAAGCTCTTTTTCATCGCATGCGCCTTTTGCACCTGCGCGGGATCCGGATGCACGTCGAACTTCACCGATCCGCAGACATGAATGTTTTGCGCGCCAAGCGCGCGCAGTCTGGCGGCGTCCTCCTTGCTTTGCGCAAGCACCGCCTCAAAGGAGGCGAACGCCTCGCCCATCAGCGACGCGGCAAACCTTGCCTTGCCGGCGCTTTTTTCCGACTCCCGGGCATTGGCAAGCACCACGGGAATGCCGCGCAGGCAGGCCGCACGCATCATGTTGGGCCAGACCTCGGTTTCCATCACGATGCCCATCAAGGGGCGGGTCTGCTCGAAAAACTTGGCCATCAGCGGCGGATTGTCATAAGGCAGGTAGCACTGCACAATGCGTCCCGGGTAGCGCTTGGCAATCGAGGCGCCCGTGTCGCGTCCGGTCGGGGTCATGCAGGTGAGCAGGATCTCAGCTTCTGGATTTTCCTTGAGAAAGAGGTCGATGAGCGTGCGCGAAGCCGCCGTTTCGCCGACGCTTACGGCATGCAGCCACAGGCGCGGCGCCTTGGGCGCCGGATAGTCGCACCAGCCGAAGCGCTCATCCCAATGCAGCAGGTAGTCGGGCTGCTTTTTGGCGCGTTTTCTCAAATAGCATTTGGCCAGCGGCAGGGCTGCATATGTCAGTGCACGGTAGAGCGTTGAAAGCAGCATAAGAGCCCCCTTTTGTTATGAAGACCGGGCGCTGCGCTCGGTCACCGAATGCACGGCCGCAAGCACTTCCTCGGGCTGCGGAATCACCCCGTTGTCGCCCACGGTGGAGCAGGCGGCTTCCGAAACAAGCGAAAAAAGCTCCGCGCTGGTGCCCACAATGATGCCCACAGACGGCACGCCGAGCGCCGCTCCGAGGTGCGTGAGCCCCGTATCCACGCCGATGAGGCAGTGCGCGCCCGCGATGACTTCGGCAAGCGCCTTCAGGCTCATCTTCGGCAGCACCACGGCCTTGCCGGGCACGGAAGCGGCAATTTGATCGCAATACTGCTTTTCTGCGGCGCTGCCCCAGAAAAGCACGCTCATGATGCCGTCGGCGGCAAGCGCACGGATCACCTCCGTCCAGCGGGCAGCGGGCCAGAGTTTTTCCGCCCGGCTGGTGTTGACCGCCAGCGCGGCGTACGGCACGCTCACATTGTTGGGCAGCATCGCCCGGACTTTGAGCCCGTAGTGCAGGGGCTCGTCTTCAATCGAGTAGCCCAGGGCGCGTGCGGCCATGGTGCGGTAGCGCAGCACCGGGGGAAGGCGCTTGGAGACGTCAAGCGTGCGGCTGTAAAAGTGCGCCGCGATGGGCTCCTTGATGTTTTCACGCGAATAGCCCACGCTCTGCGTGCCCGTCCAGCGCGCCACCACCGCTGTGCGGATCAGTCCCTGCAGGTCGATCACGATGTCGTAGTGCGCCTGTCCGAGGCTTTTGCGCACCTGCAGGATCTCCTTGCGCACGGAGGACGAAAAAATGTGCTTTCTCCAGCGCCTGAAGGCCGTCACCACCAGCTTGTCGACAAAAGGCGAAAGCCGGGGGATGTTGGTGAAGCTCTCCTCGACCACCCAACTGAGCTCGCAGTCGGGGAAATGCTTCTTGATGTCACAGGCCACAGGCAGCGCATGCACGATGTCGCCCATCGACGAAGACTTGATGATGAGAATCTTCCTGCTGGTCATTTCAACGCATCAAAACACGTTTGCCTCGGCCTTGCGCGAGAGTTTCTTGCCGAATTCCACACCCGGCTGGTCAAAGGGGTTGATGCCGTAGAGCGTGCCGAGCATGGTGGTCTTGTGTTCGTAAAGCGCCATCAGGGCGCCCAGACGGGCGGCGTCAAGCTTGTCGATGCTGATCGTGGAAACGGCGTTCAGGCACCCGGTCTCATCGCGCGTGATCAACGCTTCGGCCTGAGCCTTGGCATTGGCAATGAGCACGCGGTGCAGATCGGCATGGCGATGCCCCGGTTTTTCGCACCACAAGAGGTCGATCGAAGTCGACCCCGTTCCCTCGCGCAGCCACTGATAAAACGAATGCTGCGACTCGTTGCCGTGTCCGCCCCAGATGGCCTGCCCCGTAGGCCCCTCAATGGGCTTGCCGCCGGCGCCGATGTGCTTGCCGAGACTTTCCATTTCCAGCTGCTGCAGCCACATCACCATGGTGCGCAGACGCTCGTCGTAGGGCAAAAAGCAATGCTGTCCGATGCCGAGCTTCGTGGAGTTCCAATAGGCCACCAACGCGAGCAGTAGCGGCAGGTTTTCGCCCGCAGGCGACTGCGCCACATGCACGTCCATGGCGTGCGCGCCGGCAAGCAGCTGCCGGAAGGCGTCCGAACCAAGCGCCACGGCGTCCGCGAGGCCGATTGCCGACCACACCGAAAAGCGTCCGCCCACCCATTCCCAGATAGGAAAGAAATTCTCCTCGGGCAGATTCATTTCCCGGGCGGCGTTCTTGTTGGCCGAGACCACCACCATGTGGCGGGCGCGGTCGTCGCCCGAAATGCCCGCTTCCAAAAGCCATTGGTCAATCGCAGCGGCGTTGACCGCCGTCTCGCGGGTTGTAAAGCTCTTGGAGGAGACGATCACCAGGGTTTTGAAGGGATTGAGGTCGCCCACAATGCGGTCAAAGGACACGCCGTCGGCGGCGGCCAGAAAATGCAGCCGCACCTGTTCGCGCGTCGAGCGAAGCGCCTGGTAGACGGTCTTGGGTCCGACCTCCGAGCCGCCGATGCCCACGTTGATCACGTCGGTGATCGTGTCGCCGCGGCAGCCGCGGCGGCGTCCGGCGCGGATGTCGTCGGCAAAGTCGCACAGATGCTCGAGCGCAGCCTGCACCTCCTTGTGGTGCGGCGCCCCCACCGAAGGATCGCGCAAGGCGGTGTGCAGCGCGGCACGCCCCTCGCTGGCGTTGACGATCTGGCCTTCGCGCATGGCGGCGTTGGCGCCGAGAACCCCCTTTTCACGGGCCACATCAAGAAGCCCCAGCAGATCTTCCTCCGTCATGCGCTGCCTGCCGATGTCAAGCGTCAGGCCGCAGGCCGGAAAAGTGGTTTTGGAAAGCGTGTCGCGCAAAAACGGAACGGTGCTTGAAGCCATGTCTGTCCAACTCTTTGTTATGTGTGTTGTCCGCAAAAGCGGCGCTCTGATCACGGGAGAGTGTAGCCAAGCGGCGGCTAAAAAGGCTGTTTAGCAAGGTTTCGAAAACTTTCCTTGCAAGAACGGTCGAAAAGAAAGGCCCGGAGGACGTCTTCCTGCGGGCCGTTGTTCAAAAGAGCGTTGCCAGAATCAGTGATCCGACTTGATGCCGGCTCCGCACATCGTGATGAGCGTATCGGGCGTGGAGCCGTGCTCCTCACAGTAGGCGAGATAGGCCGCGTAGTTGGCCGCCGTCGTGTGCTCGCAGTAGACGCCGCGGGCGGCGATTTTGGCGCGCGCCTGCAGAATCTTGTCTTCCGGAGCCCGCACGAAGACGATGTTGTGGCGGTAGGCCATGTCGAGCAATTCATCGCCGCGCATCGGCACGCCGATGGCAATGCCTTCGGCCATGGTGGGCGCAGGCGTCACGTGCGCCGCATGCGGCATGTGTTCTTGCGCGGCCTGATAAAGCGGATCGCAGTTTTCGCTTTGCAGCGCAATGATCTGCGGGAACTTCTCAATCACGCCGCTTGCCAGCAGATGCTCAAGCGCCTTCACCACGCCGATGAAAAGCGTGCCGTTGCCCACCGGAACCACGATGTTGGCGGGAATCCGGCCAAGCTGCTCGAGCGTTTCGTAGATGTAGGCCTTCATGCCCTCGTAGAAGAACGGGTTGTAGACATGATTGGCGTAATAGGCGCCCTCGCTTTTGACCTTGGCGCGGCAGACGTCGGCGCAGTGATCGCGCGTGCCCGGCACGACGTTCACCCTGGCGCCGTGCGACTCGATCATGCGGATTTTTGAGGGGCTTGTGCCTTCGGGGACGAAAATTTCACAGGAAATGCCGGCTCGCGCCGCATAGGCGGCCACGGCGTTGCCGGCGTTGCCGCTGGAATCCTGCACGCAGGACTTCACGCCGATCGCTTTCATGTGGGACACAAGGGTTGCCGCGCCGCGATCCTTGAAGGACAGGGTCGGCATCAAGTAGTCCATCTTGAGCATCACATCGTCATCGAGCCGGATGATCGGCGTGTGCCCCTCGCCCATCGTGACATCGCGCCAGGCGTTTCCGTCGAGCGCCAGAAAGCGCCGGTAGCGGAAAAGGCTCCACTCCTTTTGATCGATCAAAGCCGGATTCCAGGCGGGCGGCGTGTAGTCAAGTTCAAAGAGCCCCCCGCACTCGCAGGTCGGGCTCATGGTTGTCACCGGGGTGTGCTTGCCGCACTTGGTGCAGACGTATTGCATGAAGCTTCCTCCTATTGCTGTCCTGGTTGCGCCGGATTCTCCCGCCGTGCGCCTTTGGTGCGCAAAAGATCCAGATCGCCGTAAAGCGTCACCTTCGATAAGCCCAGCTTGCGCGCGACAAGCTCAACGGCGCCCTTGACCAGAAAGACGCCGCGCTCATCCATGAACGCCAGAAGATTGAGACGCTCTTCACGGCTCAAGCGCCCCTCCGAAGCAGCGCTTCCGATCATGCGGTTGACCAGATCGTCGACAAAGTCCTGCACGCTGGGGCCGTGGGACGTCTCCTGCGGCGCAGTGCCGGCATCCGCACCGGGGGCGGCGGTCTTCGGCGTCTGCGAAAGGCCCGTGAGTCCGGGCAGCTGGGCCTGAATGAAGGACAACGCCTGCCGGGCGCTTTCGGCATCTAGATTGATGCAAAGCGCGCCGAGAAGGCGCTTGTCGTCAGCGCGGATCAAAAGCGTGGAGGAGCGGATCAGCCGGCCGTCTTTTTCAAAGTAGTAGTTGGCCAGAATACCGTCTTCGGGATTGCCGGCCTTCACGGCTTCGGTGATCAAGTGCTCGAAGCAGTCGCCAACCCTGCGGCCGGTCACGCTGCCATTGGCCACATAGACCACCGAACGGCGCGGATCGGCGAGGTCGTGCAGCACCACTTCGCTGCCGGCGAAGGTGCGCACAATCAGATCGGCAATGCCGACATATGGAACGAGGGCGGGATGAATCGTCATGCCGCCCATTGTATAGAATTTTTTATGCGCTGCGGATAATTTTTTATTGGCCCATCGGCAGTCCCAAAAAACCACCGCCCTCGGTCCATTTTCTGCAAGTCAGAAGCCTCAGGACATATGCAAAGAAGAACTTGATATGGCCTGTTCCAAGTTCACTCAATTCAGACACCTGCGGAGTTGTGATTTAAACAACAAGAGTTGTGTACTTATTCGTGTCCAAGATACTCTTTTTGCCAAGCCGCAACCTGAGGATCCTGTGTCTTGAGATCCGGATTAGGACATGACCATACAAACATACGAACGTTAGTAGTTCCAGGCTTACCCTTGGTGTAACCAACGTGAGTAGCTCCTTTAACTCGAAGCGCTTTACGAACAGCGACCTGAGTATTGCGTTTGGAGCCATTGATGAGAATTGCTGAAACCGAGCCAGCTTTATCCAGAAGCACGCAGTGGTTTGCCTGAGCCTCCTCAGCTGTAATCATGTTGATTCGATCAGCCCCTTTAGGGATTGAGCCGCAACCAGTAAGCACCAAAGCTGCCAAAACACTTGCAAAAAGAGTTTTTTTCATGTGAAGAAAGTTTCTGAAAAATAGGCTCTAAAGCCGAGAACTTAAAACAAAAATAGCAATGGATTCAACGAATTAGACTTTTTTATATTAGTAAAACAACGTCTTACAGCAAATCCATTACGGAGGAATTCTACCGTACCGTTTCCGCACTTCACGATAACCACAAACCTCGCAAAATTTAGTCATCCTTAAAACCAAAGCACAACCAAGATGCCCGATGACGAAGCCAAGATAATGACAACAGTGTTTGACGCATTACACGCGGACCTGCTGAAAAATGTCCTTTATTAAGGCACCCTATAATGTTTCCCTCAGTTTCTGCTTGCCTGTGCGCCTTGTCAGCCGCCCTTTGAACGGGGCTTTTTTGCAACGCGCCTGCCGCACCCGGCGCAGTTGTCCAACCGCTTATTGATGAGCCCGCTGTCATGTCCCGTCCGCCCCTTTACCTTCAAAGTCTTGGAACGGCTTCCGCTGCGGGCGTCGGTCTTGACGAACTGCGCAAAACGCTTTTCGGAGACCGGCCCCCGGCGATGCGCGCCCGCACGGGGCTTGCGCCGGACCGTTCGCAGAGCTACTGCTGCGGACTCGTGCCGGGACTTGCTGCGGGATCCGCGGAAAGCCGCACCAAGCAGCTGATTGAACTCTGTCTGGACCAAATGCCCGGGCTCAAGCAGACCCTTCAGACGTTTGAACCCGAGCGCATTGCCGTCGTGCTTGGCGCCTGCACCTCCGGCATGGACCGCGTGGAGGCCGCCATGGCGGAGCATGCTGCAAGCGGCCGGCTGCCCGAGGACTTCCGCGTCCGGGATCTCAACCTTTTTGAACCCGCCCGCTTTGCGGCCCGAGCCATCGGCGCCAAGGGCCCCGCCTACACCGTGAGCAACGCCTGCGCTTCCGGACTGATGGCGCTTGAAAGCGCCGCGCAGCTGCTCTTGGCCGGCCTTGCCGACGCCGTTTTAACGGGCGGCTGCGACGGCTTCTGTCAATTCACCAATGCGGGCTTCTGCGCCCTTTCGGCCGTCTCGGCCGAACCCTGCCATCCCTTCTCCCGCGGCCGCAAAGGCATCAATCTCGGAGAAGGCGGCGCGCTGATGCTGATGACGAAAAATCCCGAAGGCGCTTTGATGGCTTATTCCGGTGCGGGGCTCACCACCGATGCGCACCATCTCTCAGCCCCCGAACCACAGGGGCTTGAAGCCGCCCGCGCCATGCGGCTTGCGCTGCAGACGGCGGGGCTTGAGGCCGCAGACATTGATCTCGTGATCGCGCACGGCACGGGAACGCCTTTAAACGACAGCATGGAGGCGCGAGCCGTGCACGCGGTCTTCGGCAACCGCACCCCGTGCGCCTCCTACAAGGCGCTTTCCGGGCATGCACTTGCCGGCGCCGGCGCCCTGCAGGCGGCCGCAGCCGCCGCGCTTTTGACCGGGAACCCGCAGGGCCGCCTTGCTGCAAGCGCGGGGCTGCTGGAAAAGGATCCGGAACTAGCGCCCGCGCACATTCTTGATCACAACGAAGAGCTCGGCCGCCCGCTCAACCACATCCTTGTCAACGCCTTTGCCTTCGGCGGCTCCAATGCGAGCGCCGTCTTCAGTCGAGTCTAGCCATGCCGCGCTTTCAAAAAGACCCCGGCCTTTACCTGCCGCACCGCCGGCCGATGCTTCTGCTGGATGAGGTGACGGCAGCCGATGAAAAAAGCGCGCGCTGCCGCGTCACGATCGGAGAACAGTGCTCGCTCCTTCGTCAGGCCGACGGTTCATACCCCAACAGCCTTTTCATCGAATTCATGGCCCAAACCGTGGGCGTTTACGCCGGCATCTGCGACAGCGAAAAAGGCATCGACGCACGTGTGGGCTTTCTGCTGGGCTCGCGGCTTGTCAAGTTTGCAAAACCGCACATCCTTGAGGGCGAGGTTTACGACATTGAGGCGTGCTGCTCCTTTTTCGGCGAAGAGTCGCTGCCAAGCCAGTTTGACTGCCGCGTGCTGCACAACGGGGAATTCGCCGCCGGCGCCGTGCTCACCGTTTACCGCCCGAGCAGCCTGAGCGACTTTGTGAAGGAAAACTTTTCATCATGACCAATTGCAGTGACTTATCCGTTCTTGTCACCGGCGCTTCGCGCGGCATCGGCCGCGCCGTCGCCCTCAAGCTTGCCGCCGACGGCTTCACCGTGGCCGTTCACGCTTCGAGCATGTCGCAGGCGCTCGAAGAAACCGCCGAGGCGGTCACCCGCGCCGGCGGCAGGGCAAGAATGCTCGCCTTTGATGTGCGCGACCGTGAAAAGGCCCTGAGCGTTCTTCGGGAAGACGTGCAGACGCACGGCGCCTACTACGGCATCGTCTGCAACGCCGGCATCGCGCGCGACGGCACGTTTGCCGCGATGCCGCCGCAGGACTGGGATGATGTGATCGGCGTTGACCTCACGGGCTTTTACAACGTCGTGCAGCCCCTGGTGATGCCGATGGTCCGCCGCCGCAAGCCGGGCCGCATCGTGGTCATGGGCTCTGTTTCGGGACTTCTCGGCAACCGCGGTCAGGTGAACTATTCGGCCGCCAAGGCGGGCTTGATCGGCGCGGCCAAGGCGCTTGCCGCCGAACTGGCCAGCCGTGCGATCACCGTCAACGTCGTCGCACCGGGCCTCATCGAAACCGAAATGGCAACCGCAGAGGTGCTCGAACACGCCCTGCCCGTCATTCCGATGCGCCGCGCGGGCAGGCCCGAGGAGGTCGCCGCCGTCGTTTCCTTTTTAATGAGTCAGGACGCCTCCTACATCACCCGTCAGGTGATCGGCGTCAACGGAGGCCTTGCATGAGCAAAAAACGCGTCGTCGTCACCGGATTCGGAGCCGTCTGTCCGCTCGGAAACGATTGGCCGACGGTCTCAGCCAAGCTCAAAAGCTGCACCAACGCGGTGCGCGTGATGCGCGAGTGGGACGACATCAAGGGGCTGCGCACGCGGCTTGCCTGCCCGGCCGCCCCCTTTGAACTCGATCCGGCCCGCTACAACCGCAAGAGCATGCGCAGCATGGGACGCGTGGGCATTCTCGGCGTGCATGCCACGGAGAAAGCGCTTGCCGACGCAGGGCTTCTCGAGAACCAGGACTTTCTGAGTTCCGGCAACATCGGCATTGCCTACGGCTCAAGCGCGGGCACTCCGTCGGCGGTGGCCGACATCGCAAGCCTCGTGCTCAAGCGCTCGACGGCGGACATGAACGCCAACACCTATGTGCGGATGATGGCGCACACCGCAGCCGTCAACATCGGCGTCTTTTTCAAAATCAAGGGCCGCATCATCACCACGAGTTCGGCCTGCACGTCAGCCTCGCAGGCCATCGGCTACGCCTACGAGTCGATTCTTGCGGGCCGCGTCAAGGCGATGGTCGCCGGCGGCAGCGAGGAGCTCGACGCCTCGGACGCGGCCATCTTCGATACGCTTTTTGCCACAAGCACCAACTTCAACGACCACCCCGAGCTCTCGCCGCGTCCCTTTGACGCCCGCCGCGACGGCCTCGTCATCGGCGAGGGCGGCTGCACGCTCATCCTTGAAGATCTGGAATTCGCCCGCTCGCGCGGCGCGCATATTTATGCCGAGGTGCTTGGCTTTGGCACCAACTCCGACGGCGCGCACATTACAAGCCCGCAGTCCGGACAGATGGCGCAGGCCATGCGGCTTGCGCTTGCCGACGCGGGCCTTGAGCCGCAAGCCATCGGCTACGTGAACGCCCACGGCACGGCCACCGACCGCGGCGACAGCGCCGAGTCGCACGCCACCATGGCCGTTTTCGGCGACAAGACGCCGGTGTCGACCTTCAAGAGCTACATGGGCCACACCCTTGGCGCCTGCGGTTCGCTCGAAGCCTGGATGACGATCATGATGATGAACGAGGGGTGGTTTGCCCCCACCATCAATCTCGATGAAGTCGCCCCGGACTGCGCGCCTCTTGCCTACATCCGCGAAAGACCCGTTGAACTTCAAACCGACTGCGTCATGAGCAACAACTTTGCCTTCGGAGGCATCAACACCTCGCTCATCTTCGGCCGCTTCAAGGAGTAGAGCCATGACCACCAGACGCCAGCAGGGCGAATCCATCATCGAGGCGCTTAACAACGCCCAGCACATCGCCTTCGGGCCGGTCGTGTTCCAGGCCGTGCGCGCAGCACTTGATCTGGGGCTTCTCGAGTGCATTGCCAAGGCCCCGCTCACGGAAAGCAAGGCCGCGCAGGCCTGCGGCATTTCAAACTATGCGGCATCGATTCTGAGCGACGTGCTCGCCGCAAGCGGCGTGGTGAAAAAGTCCGGCGACGGCGTGCTCGCGCTCACCAAAACGGGCGAATGTCTTCTTTACGATGAGATGACCCGCGTGAACTTCCGCTTCACCGCCGACGTCTGCTACCGGGCGATGGACCACCTCACCGAGGCGCTGCGCGAAGGCAGGCCCGCGGGTTTAAAGGAGCTCGGCGACTGGAAAACGATTTACCCAGGCATCTCCAAGCTGCCCGAGCCCGCCCGCACGAGCTTGTTTGCGTTTGACCACTACTACTCGGACCGCTGCTTTGGCGAACTTGCCCGCCTGCTGCAGACGCTTTTTCACCCCTCCTCAGTTTTTGACGTGGGCGGCAACACCGGCAAATTCGCTGCAGCCTGCTTGAAGGCCATGCCGCAGGCCCGGCTCACGCTCATCGATCTGCCGCAGCAGTGTGCTTCTGCCTCGGCCAATCCCGCGCTGAAAGCCTATGCCGGGCGCTTTCAAACGGCCTGCGTCGACTGGCTTGATCCCCGGGCCGCGCCTGCCGTCAAGGACAAGGCCGACGTCATTTGGATGAGCCAGTTCCTCGACTGCTTCAGTCCCGGGGAGGCCGCAGGCATCCTGCGCCGCTGCACGCCGCTTTTGTCAGAAAACGGGCGCTTTGCCGTGCTCGAGTGTCTGGTTGACGGCCAGAGCTATCCGGCCGCAGGGTTTTCGCTCGCCGCCGTCTCGCTTTACTTTGCGGCGGTTGCCAACGGCAATTCGCGCTTTTTCCGGCGCGCAGACCTGGAGGCCGTTTTTGCCGAGGCGGGGCTTGAAATTGAGTCCAGGCGCGAGGGCCTGGGCGTCAGCCACACCCTCTACATCCTCAAGCCGGCGGGCCGCCCATGATGAACGGTCTGCTTTTTCACGTGAGCGGCGTGAGCGTGGTCTCCGCCGGCTGCGCCAACCCCGCGCTCTGGCAAAGCTGGGCGCACGGGGGCGGCACGCAGGCGCCTGTCGGGGCGGCCCCCGATTTTTCCTGCATTCCCGCCTCCATCCGGCGCCGCCTCTCGCTCATGGGGCGCTGTGCGCTTGCCGCTTATGCCGCGCTTGCGCCCGAAGAGGGCGAGCCTGCGGTCTGGGCCTCCAGCTGGGGCGACATCAGCCGCACCTTCAAGCTCACCGGGGCGCTTTCCGAAGACGGCGACATGAGTCCGGCGGACTTTGCGTTGAGCGTGCACAACGGCATCGGCGCGCAGGCCGCCATCTGGAAGAAGAACCACACGGCCTGTCCTGCCATTGCCGCGGGCCCCGTCACAGGCTCCTGCGCGCTCATTGAAGCCGCGCTCCTGCTGCAGCAAAGCCCCTCGGTCATCGTGGTGCGCTGCGAAGAGCCCCTGCCGGAGTTGTGGAGCGGGACGACGCTCACAGACTCCGCCATGGAGCCCTGCGCCTGGGCCGCGCGATTCACCCTCGCCCCCTCGGAGAACGTCTTTACCCTCACACCGGTGCAAGGCGTTGAAGCCGGCGCCTGCGGCGGCATTTTCGACGAAATCCGTTTTCTGCTCGGCGCAAGCAGCCGCTGTGAGCAAACCGACGGCGTGCAGGCCTGGAGGTGGGCAAAGCCGTGATTTCCCTTCTGAGCAGACTCTGGAGGATTCCCGCTACCGGATTCGGTTTTCTCACTTTTTTCACCGGCGGAATCCTTTTCCGGCTCCTGGTTTTTCCGGCGCTCAACCTTTTGCTGCGCGATGCCCGCAAGCGGGAACTCACCGCAAGAAGCGTTGTGCAGGTGAGCTTTGCGCTTTTTCTGCGGCTTCTGACCCTGCTGCAGACGCTCAAGCTCGAAGTCGACCCGGCGCTCAAAACAAGGCTCAAGACCGAACCGCTTTTTGTCTGCGCCTCCCACCCCACGCTCATCGACGTGGTGATTCTTCACAGCCTGATTGGCAACGCCAACTGCATCGTCAAGTCGGCGCTGCGCGACTCGTTTGCCCTGAGCTCCCCGGTCAAAGCCTCTGGCTACATCGTCAACGACTCGGGGCCGGAATTGATTGAAGACTGCTGCCGCAGCCTGGCGCTCGGCGACACACTTGTCGTTTTCCCTGAAGGCACGCGCTCGGCTCCGGGCAAGCCGCCGCGGCTGCATCACGGCGCGGCCGCGGTTTCCCTGGCCTGCGGCCGCAGCATCACGCCGGTGCGCATCACCTGCACGCCGCCCGCCCTCATGAAGGGCGTTGCGTGGTATCAGGTGCCTGAGCGTAAAATGACGATTTCCGTTCAGGCCGCACCCGATATTGATGTACGGCCTTTTTTAAAACTGCAAAACGAGCTCGGACGTCCCGCGGCCGTCAGGCGTCTGACGCAGGAACTGAAAAAACGCCTTTTTGCCCAAGACCATCCTCTGGAAAGTCGAACATGAACAAAGAAGAACTGCAGCAGGAACTCAAGGAACTCATCGTCTCGTCGCTCGGCCTCGAAGACATCCGCCCGCAGGATATCGAAACCGATGCTCCGCTTTTTGTGGAGGGACTTGGCTTGGATTCCATCGATGCGCTTGAGCTCGGGCTTGCGATTAAAAAGAAGTACGACATCACCATGTCGGCCGAAAGCGAAGAAAACAAGAAGCACTTCGCAAGCGTTGCCGCCTTGGCCGACTTCATCGCCTCAGCCAAAAACTGATTCCTGCCCAACCCAACGACTTCCCCGGCACTCATGGTTACCGAACAGCAAATCCTCGACGAACTTAAGCGCGTTCTTGCAGAAACCTTTGAAATCGACCCGGCATCGGTGGTTCCCGAAGCCCGGTTCTACGACGACCTGGATCTCGATTCAATCGACGCGGTGGATCTGATCGTCAAGCTGCGCCCCTTTGTCGGCGACAAGACCATCTCGCCGAACGACTTCAAGCAGGTGAGAACCGTGGGCGACCTCATCGAGGTTCTCAAAAAGCTGATCAACGGCTAGTCCCGGCCCACTCGGATGCATGCTGCCACTGCGCATTCTCCAAACGCTTCTTTTTCTGATCTATCCCTTTGCCGTCTGGTTTTTTCTGGATCACGGGATGGTTGCGGCAGCGGCGTTGTTTTTAGCTGCCGCGGCAGCGCTTGCAGCCGCTGTCAAACGCTCTGCCGCAAGCCTTGCCTGTGCAGCCGCCGCCCTTATCCTTGCGGCTTTCGCCTGGGCTTTTGACCTGCCGCAGGCCGTCAAGCTCTATCCGGTTTTTGTCAACGCCGCGCTCCTCGTTCTCTTCGCCGCCTCGCTTAAAACCGTGCCGGTTGCCGAACGCTTTGCGCGCCTGCGGCACAGCGAGCTTCCCCGGCACGCCGTTGTCTACTGCCGGCGCGTGACCGTCGCCTGGTGCATCTTTTTCACTTGCAACGGGCTCATGGCGCTCGACAGCGTTCTCTATCGCAGCGACGCCTGGTGGGCTCTTTACAATGGCGCTGTCAGCTACGTGCTGATCGCCCTGATGTTTGCCGCCGAATTCGGCATCCGCCTTTTGCTGCAGCGCCGACACGACGCCGCCGGAAAACTGCCATGACTGACTATTGCTGCCGACTGCTTGCACAAGCCGCCGATGATGCGCGCCCCTTCATCGTTTCTGAAAACGGCGTGCGTACGCGCCGCGATTTTGCCGTCGCCGCCGCAGGCTGGAAGGCTGCCTTTGAAAAAAGCGGCGTGCGCTCCGCTGCGCTTTACTTCACCGACATCTTTGATTCGGCCGCGGCGCTTTTCGGCTGCTGGGCCGCAGGCGTACGGGCCGTGCTGCCGGCAGACACGTCCGAAGCGCTCCTTCATCGTCTTGTGCACGAAGCACAGGCCTGCGCGGGCGACTTTCCGGTGAACTGTCCGCTTCCGCTCATCGACCCCCTTGAAGCGCACGAGCCGTGCCGCACCGAACTTGACGCCTCAAAGCCCCTCGCCGCGCTTTTCACCTCCGGCTCCACCGGCGAACCCACGCTGGTTCCCAAGCGCCTCTCGCAGCTTTTCTGCGAAGTCGAAAGCATCTGTGCGCGCGGCCACGGCAGGGAAAAGCCGCTGGACGAAAATGCCGTCATCTTCTCCTCGGTGTCCCAGCAGCACATCTACGGCCTTCTTTTTGCGCTTCTCTGGCCCCTGCGCTCGGCGCACGCCGTCTGGCACGAGCGCATCCTCTACGTTGAAGAGCTTTTGGGGCACGCAGCAAAAGCGCCGGCCGCGGTTTGGATCGCAAGCCCCGCGCATCTCAACCGCCTTCCCGAGCATCCGCTCTGGGACGCCGTGCGGCCGCTCTGGCGCACGATCTACAGCAGCGGCGGCCCCTTGAGCGACGAAGGGCTCAAGCTTTGCCTGGCGCGCACCGGCCTGGCTCCGGTGGAGCTGCTCGGCAGCTCCGAATCAGGCGGCATCGCCTGGCGCACTAGAACGGTGGACGCGCAGGGAAAAATCGGCTCCACGGGCTACCGCGCACTCTCGGGCACGCAGTGGAGGATTGAAGACGGGCGGCTTGTCATTAAAAGCGCGCAGCTTGCCAGCGACGGCTGGGAGGTGACGGCCGACAGGGCCGCGCCCGGCCCCGACGGCGAAACATTCGAGCTGCTCGGGCGGGCCGACCGCATCGTTAAGATCGAAGGCAAGCGGGTGTCGCTCAAAACAATCGAGTCGGCGCTGCTGGCAACGGGACTGGTGACGGAAGTCAAAGCCTTCACCCGCAGGATGACCGGTGAAAACGAGTCCGAGCGCATTGCTGTTGCCGCCGTCACGACGCCCGAAGCCGGCCGCTTGATGCTTTCTGAATCCAAGGCGGGGCTTGTCAAGCGCTTCAAAGCCGAACTGCTCAAGCACATCGAGCGGGTCTGCCTGCCGCGCCAGTGGCGCTTTACTTGGGCGCTGCCGCGCAACGCCATGGGCAAGGCCACAACCCAGGCCGCAGACGCGCTGTTTGCGCCCGGCGCACTGCAGGCCGCGCTTTTGGACGCGCCCGATGAAAATGCCGTGCGTCTGGTGGTGTCCGTTGCGGCCGACTCCCCCTTCTTTGAAGGACACTTTCCGGAATTTGCCCTGCTGCCGGGCGTCGTGCAGATTCAATGGGCGCTTGAGGCTGCAAGCCGTTACTGGCGCACGCCCCTCACCCTGCAGGCCGCCAAGGCGCTCAAATTCATGTCGCCCATCCGGCCGGGCGACACCGTGGTGCTGACGCTTGCGCGCGAAGCGGGAAAAATCCGCTTTGCCTATGAAAAACCCGACGGCGCCGCGCTTTCCAAGGCGCTTCTGCTGGTTAGCGAGTCCGTATCATGACCGCACAACACTTTCGCCCGGCGGCGCTCATTCCCGTCTACAACCACCATCAAGTGATCAACGAGCTGCTCGATGCGCTCGAAAAAGCCGGCCTTCCCGTCATCCTCGTTGACGACGGCAGCGGCACGGTCTGCGCGCAGGCGCTTGATCAAGCCGCGCAGACGCACCCGGGCGCGAGCCTTGTGCGCCTTGCCAAAAACGGCGGCAAGGGCGCAGCAGTCATTGCGGGCCTTTATGTAGCCGACAACATGGGCTTTACCCACGTACTGCAGATCGACGCCGACGGCCAGCACGACCTCGGCAAAGCCGGCGCTTTCCTAAAGGATGCCGCAAGCCACCCGGAAAGCCTCATCTGCGGCTATCCCGTCTACGACGAAACCGTGCCCAAGGCCCGCCTTGCCGGCCGCAAGCTCACCAATTTCTGGGTGCGGATCAACACGGGCGGCAGCAAGCTCACGGACGCCATGTGCGGCTTTCGCGTCTATCCGATCGCACAAACGCTGCCGGTGCTGCCGTCGGTCAAAACGCGCCGCATGGACTTTGACCCCGACATCGCGGTGCGTCTTGTCTGGGCGGGCGTTGAGGTCATCAACCGCCCCGTGCACGTCACCTACCCCAGGGACGGCATTTCCCACTTCCGGAGCTTTTCCGACAATGTGCGCATCAGCCGCATGCACGCCGTGCATTTTTGCACCATGCTGCTGCGCCGCCTCGGCCTGCACTCACGGTCATGAAGGAAAAGCACTGGTCTGAAGCCGGGGAGAAAACCAGCACGGCGGGCATTGCCGTTTTGCTTGCCGCCTTTCGCCTGGGCGGCCGCACGCTGTTTCACATCACGCTCTGGCCGGTCATCGTCTTTTACTGGCTTGCGTGCCCCGAAGCCCGGGCGGCAAGCCGGCTGTATCTCACCCGCATGGCGCAGGTAAAGGGTGAGCCCCGTCCCGGCCCCTTTGCAAGCCTGCGTCACATCTGGCGCTTTGCCGACACCATTCTTGACAAGCTGCTGGCCGTCTCGGGCTTTTTCAAGCCCTCCGATTTGGCGGTCACTGGCGTCGAAGAGCTGCTTGCCGACCCCCGCGGGGCGCTGATCATCACGGCGCATACGGGCTGTCAGGAGCTCTGCCAGTTCATCGGCCAGGCCGAGCTTGCCGGACACGAACAAACCCGGCGCCGCGAAATCTACGTGCTCACGCACACCGCCCACGCCGAGCGCTTTACACGCATCATCGGCCGCCTCAACCCGTCCTTTGCCGTGCACCACATGCAGGTGACCGATGTGGGACCGCAGACGGCCGTGCAGCTATCAGAACTGCTGCAGGCCGGCCACTGGGTCGTGATTGCCGCCGACCGCACGCCGATCGGCTCAAACACCCGGGTCAAGGTCCTTTTCCTTGGAAAGGAGGCTCCGCTTGCCATGGGCCCCTTTCTTTTGCCGGTGCTGCTGCGCTGCCCGGCCTGGAGCATGATCTGCACGCGCGAGACCAACCCCGCAAGCCGCGCACGCTACCGCGTGCAGTTTGCCCGGGTGCACGATGCGGCCCCTGTGAGCCGCGCCGGGCGCATGCAGGCCGTCGGCCGGATGGCGCAGGCCTGGACGCGAAACCTCGAAGAGGCTCTCTTGAAAAGCCCGCTTGACTGGTTCAACTTCTTTGACTTCTGGCATCCGGCGCAAAGCAGCCGCTCGGGCAAAAGCCGCCGTCACGGTGTATGAATTTGTTTCGCCCGCCGCCGGCGGCAAACTTCTGCCAAATTTCCTCTGGAAAGGCTCTGCACTCAACCGTAAAATGAGCCGCAGTAAGAAGGCGCGGGCGGTCGCAAACGGCAGCCGGACGCTTTTCGTCTTTAGCAAAGGTTATTCATGGATCAATCCGTTCTTGCCGCCAAGCGCATTCTTGTGGTCGGCGACTGCATGCTCGATCAATACTGGTTTGGCGACGCCGAGCGCATTTCACCCGAAGCGCCGGTGCCCGTGGTGCGCGTTTTGCGCACCGACGCGCGTCTGGGCGGCGCCGCCAATGTGGCGCTCAACATCAAAACCCTCGGCGCACGCGCCGCGCTCATGAGCGTTGCAGGCGAAGACGAAGCCGGGCACACGCTCAAGGGGCTGCTCGAGGCAAGCGGCATCGAGTCGCTGCTCGAAACCGACGCCTCCATCAAGACGACCGTCAAGCTGCGCATCGTGGCGCGCCAGCAGCAGATGCTGCGGGCGGACTTTGAAAACACCCCCACCGTGGAAGTGCTCTCGGCGCTGCTCGGCGCCTACGGCGGACAGATCAAGAACGCCGACGCAATCGTGCTTTCGGACTACGGCAAGGGCGGACTCAACCACATCCGTCAGATGATCGAACTTGCGCGCGAAGCCCATGTTCCCGTCCTGATCGACCCCAAGGGCAGCGACTACTCGCGCTACCGCGGCGCAACGCTCATTACGCCCAACCGGGCCGAACTGGCGCTTGTCACGGGCAGCTGGTCGTCTGAAGAGGAGCTCAGGTGCAAGGCGCAGAACCTGCGCAAGGAGCTGCAGCTCAAAGCGCTTCTTTTGACGCGCAGCGAAGAGGGCATGACGCTCTACACCGAGCAGGGCGAACTCACGGTTCCCGCCCAGGCGCGCGAGGTGTTCGACGTCTTGGGCGCGGGCGACACCGTCATTGCCGTCACCGCCGCCATGCTCGCCGCAGGGGCCGACCTTGAAGAGGCCGTGCGCACCGCCAACCGCGCCGGCGGCATCGTGGTCGGCAAGCTCGGCACTGCCTCAGTGAGCTATTCGGAACTTTTCGGAGATCAATAATGTCCATTCTCGTCACCGGCGCGGCCGGCTTCATCGGCTGCAACAACGTGCTCGAACTCAACCGCCGCGGCTTCACGGACGTGATTGCCGTCGACAACCTCACCAAGAGCGAGAAGTTCCTGAATCTGGCCAAATGCTCGATCAGCGACTACTTCGACAAAAACGACTTCATCGAACGCGTGCGCCGCGACGCACTGCCGGTGCCGGAGGTGATCTTTCATCAGGGCGCCTGCTCGGACACGATGGAAACCGACGGCCGCTACATGATGGAGAACAACTACCGCTACACGCTCGATCTCTTCAACTGGGCGCAAAAGCACCGCATCCCCTTCATCTATGCGAGTTCAGCGGCCACCTACGGCGCCTCCAAGGTGTTTGTGGAGGACGTCTCCCACGAGGGGCCGCTCAACGTCTACGGCTACTCCAAGTACCTCTTTGACCAGGTGCTGCGCGCGCATATGGACAAGCTCACCGCGCCGGCCGTCGGCCTGCGCTACTTCAATGTCTACGGGCCGCACGAGCAGCACAAGGGCCGCATGGCCTCCGTGGCATTCCACCAGTACTTCCAGTTCAAAAAGGAAGGCCGCGTGAAGCTCTTTGAAGGGTGCCTCGGCTACGGCAACGGCTGCCAGATGCGCGACTTCGTCTATGTCGAAGACGTCATCAATGTGGCCATGTACTTCATGACGGCGGGCAGGTCCGGCATCTTCAACTGCGGCACGGGCCGCGCCCAGCCCTTCAACGACGTGGCGCTCACGGTGGTGAATTCGCTCACGGGCCGCCAGAGGACGCTTGAAGAGGCTGTCGCCGAAGGCTTGATTGAGTACATCCCCTTCCCGGAAGCGCTCAAAGGGAAATACCAGGCCTACACGCAGGCCGATCTCACCAATCTGCGGGCCGCGGGCTTTGACGGGTATATGCAGACGGTGCAGGAAGGCACCGCCAAGTACATGCAGTACCTGAGTCAAACCTATCCGACGGGCGAAATGGCCTGAGCGCTCCATGCAGAAAGCCGCCTTTCTCGACCGCGACGGCGTGATCAACATCGATCACGCCTATGTAAGCCGCATCGAGGACTTCGAACTCATCGACGGCGTGCTTGAGGCCGCCCGCAGGCTGCATGAAGCGGGATTCTGCCTGGTCGTCGTCACCAATCAGTCCGGCATCGGCCGCGGCTACTACACCGAGGCGGACTTCGAGGCGCTCAACATCAGCATGTGCCGGATGTTTGAAAAGGCGGGCGCCCCGATCGCAGGCATCTATTTCTGCCCCCATCACCCGGAAAAAGCCCTCGGCCCCTACCGGGTGGCCTGCACGTGCCGCAAGCCGCAGCCCGGAATGATTCTGCGTGCTGCGCAGGAGCTCTGCATCGATCTCTCCCAGAGCCTCATCTTCGGCGACAAGGAAAGCGACATGAAGGCGGGGCTTGCCGCCGGCATTCCCCGCCGCATCCTGCTCGGAAAAGACGGACAGGCCGTGCCGCAGCCGAGCGCATCCTCAACGGCCGTTTCGCAGTCTCTTGCAACGGCCGTCGCGGAGCTCGGGCTTTAGGCTTCCAAAATCTTGTCGTAGGCGATTTTGTCGGCACAGCGCAGGGTCACCAGTCCGCAGCGCACAAAGCCGTTGCGTTCAAAGACATGCTGCATGCGCGTGTTTTCGGGACACGTGTCGGCGCGGATATAGGGCACGCCCTCGCGCACGCACACGCTGCCGCAGGCTGTAAGCAGCACGTCCGCGAGCCCCTGACCGCGAAAGTGCGGACTCATCGCCATCCTGTGCAGCACGGCGCTTGGCGCATCCAGCCGCCAGCGGCCGGCATGAATCGTGTCGTAGGCGGGCTCCCCGTCAAAGTCGATGCAGATGTAGCCCGCCACGTCGCCCGCCTCGTTGACGAGAACATAGCCGCGCTTTGCGGCGATGTCGTGCTCGATGTCGATGAGCTGCGGATAGTTGTCCGTCCACTGCACAAAGCCCTGGGCGCGCTGAAAGGCGCGCCCGGCTTCAATCAAGCCGTAGCATTCCTGCGCCTGGTGCGGTGCGGCATGCACCAGGGTGAAAGTTTGACTTGCGCTCATGCCGCCGCCCCTTCGGCAGCGGCCCGCTTCAAGAAAGAGGCTGCGGCGTCGCGGACCACAGGCAGGTTGAGAAGCGTGTGCGGCGCCTGCGGGATCAGCAGGATCGCGGCATTGGGGTTGTTCTCAAGCGCCTTGCCCGCATGTCCGAGCGCCCTGTCATTGTCAAGATAGGGATTGGCCCGGCTGAAATACTTGTCGGTGAGGCTCATGACATTGAGCACCGGCAGATCGTCGGGCAGCACCGAGCGCGGCGCTTGAACGTGGTAGTTGTCCTCGCACGACCAGGAGAAGATGAGCTTGGCAAGCTCTCGCCCGGGCAGGCCAGAAGCGTCAAAGCGCGCCGCGGCCACGCCCCCTTCGCTGGTGCCTGCGACCGCGTACAGACCGTTGCTCCAGGGCTCCCGGCAAAGGGCCTTCACTGCGTAGGCAAGCTCACTGCTTCGCATCGCGTGCACCGCTTCGTACTCGCTTCTGGCAACGGGCGACACATACGTGATGCGGTCTTTTGTCTGCATGGAGTCGGGCACCGCCACCGCCCAGCCGCACGTTGAGGCGATAAAGCGCGCAAAGCTGCGGATGGCGTCGCTGATGCCGGAGCTGCCGTGGGCGAAAACAAGCGTCGGAAAAGCGGCCGCCGCAAGTCCCCGGGCTCGGGCGGGCGTTGTCTCCACCACGCCGCCCACAGCATCGGGCAGCACCAGCAGGGCGTTTTCCCAGCAGGCTTTCAGCGTTTCATCGGTGTGTGTGCGCACGGTTCCCTTCACCGTGCCTGTCAATTCAATTGTCATCGCTATTTCCCGAACTTAAAACATGAGCGTCACGGTGATGAGCATCGTCACATATCCCACCAGACACGGGATGACGGTGCGCTTGACCATGGTGAGCGGATTGACCTTGGCAAAGCCCGCCACGATGATGACGACGCCCGCCACAGGCGAAATCGCGCGCAGCATCTCGCTTGCCGTATGCATCATCAGCATGATGGAGATGCCGTCGCTGTTAAGGTGGGCGGCCACGTCCGGGATGATGTGCGCGAGGCTCGTGAAGGCCGCCACGCCCGAGCCCGTGAGAATCGTCACCACGCCGATCACGGCCGACAGGAACACGCCCGTGCCGGTGACGCCGAGGCCGATGTGCTTGGCCCCTTCAATGAGCATGTTCACGATGCCGATGTTCTGCAGTCCGGTGGCAAAGAAGGCCGCCACAAAGATGAGGCCCACGGTGCTTGTGAGAATGCTGCCCATGCCGCGGAACATGGCAAAGCTCAGGTCAAAGGACTTCTTGACGTCGCGCCGCACGACGAGGTCGACGAAAAAGGAAAACACCCAGGCGATGAACATGGCCGTTGCCACATTCAGCGTCACGCTCGCGTAGACCATCTTGTTGAAGATCAAAAGCAGCACGATCGGAATGATCGGCAAAAGCGCATAAACGGCGGGCACGTTTTCCAATTCCTTGCGCTTTTCCTCGAGTTCCTTCAAATCGAGCGTTTCGCCCTTGACGCCGTCGTGCTTGTCAAACCAGTACTGGACCACGACGTGGGCCACGGCCATGGCGAGGATCGTCGGAACGGCCATGGGCAGCTGGTACTGCACAAGGTACTGGATCGGATCAAGGTGCACGAGTTCGGCGGCCATCACGGCAACGCCGGAGGCCGGTGCGTAGCCGATTGCCAGAACGCTTGCCACCACGGCGGCCGCGGCCAGGCTCGAGCAGCCCACGCGGATGATGAGCGGATAGACGGTGACAACCATCAGCATCGCCAGGCCTGCCGCCGAGGTGATGATGAGCCCCAGGCAGTGGCCGAAGATGAAGACCGCGGCAAGAATGAGATACGGATTCTTGATGAGCGAAAGCGGCTTGGCGCAGACCGTCACGAAACGGTCCGAGGCGCCGATTTCCTTCATGTACTGAGCAAAGCCGCCGGAAACAAGGATGATGAAGCCGACGCCTGCAATCTGCGTGCGCGAAATCGCCCTTAAAAGCTCGATGAAGTCAAAGCCGACAAAGCCGGTGGGCGACGCGTTTTTCGGCAGAAACGTCGTGAGGCCCCCCGCCACGGCAAGGATGTTGAGCGCAAGGCCGCCCAGCAGCAGCACCATATTGACTTGATACTTCTTGACGATAGCCCAGCCTGTCAGAATCAAAATGACAATGCCGATCCAGGGCAGGATGCTTTGCATGATCCGCTCTCCTTTTTTGGGGTTTGATTATTGGGAAAGTCTAATCAAGGCCGGATCCTTTCTGCTTAGGGCATCCACCTTATGGCAGCCTCAAAATTTGCGCCGCCAGCGGCGGCCGGAGGCGCTTGAGCCGGTTCATCAGGCGGCGGGCTTGGGGCGGGTGAGGTCAAATTCCGGACGGTAGGTGGTGCTTTGAACGCCCAGCAGGCCGAGCATCGTGTGGTAGAAGTTTTCGTGCGAGGGCTTCACCCTGTCAGAGTTCAGCCTGAGCGCCTCGATGCGTCCGCCCTCTTTTTTCTGAAGATCATCGGAAAACCACAGCAGCATGGGCACGTCGATCTGCTCGCGCAGCCCCAGCCAGTAGGGGGACCCGTGCAAATACAGACCGTGCTCGCCCAGGCTCTCGCCGTGGTCCGACACAAAGAGCAGTCCCGAGGCAATGTCCTTTTGGCTCTCGAGTACATCGATGATTCCGTCAAGAACGCGGTCGGTGTAGGCCACGCCGTTGTCATAGGCGTTGACAATGCCCTCGCGCGAGCAGCTCGACAGATCGCTGTCGGTGCATTCCGGTCCGAACACCTTGTCCTTTTGCGGAGAGCGCGCGGTGTAGGCCGGGCCGTGCTGCCCGATCATGTGCAAAAAGAGCACGACGGGCTTTGCGCTGCCGGAAGCTTTCAAGCGTGCGGCCTCCCGCTTCACCTCCTCGATGAGGATGCCGTCGTAGCAGCGGCCGTCCGGGCAGAGCGCCGGGTTCAGGCGGCTGTCCGTGCGGCGCGATTCGACGCGGCTGCAGACGCCCTTGCAGCCGGATTGATTGTCAATCCACTTCACCGCATAGCCCGCCCGCTGCAGGATGTCGGGAAGGGCCTCCTCGCTGATGATGCGCTTGCGGTTGTAGTCGCTGCGGCCGATGCGGCTCATCATGCACGGCAGCGACACGTCCGTCGAGGTGCCGCAGGCCGTCACCACGGGAAAGGAGATCAAGTCCCGCGCGACAAGCCTGCACTCAGCCAGGCGCTTGTAGCCCGCAAGCCCCCAGTTGGCCGAGCGCGTCGTTTCGCCGACCACCACGACAAACAAAGACGGCTTGTCGTACCTTGCCGTGAGAACGGGCGCGGGGTCGGTGACAGTTTTCTGTCTTGCGCCGTCCGGGCTTGCATCCTGCGTCAGCGTTCTGACGACGGAGGCAACAAGAGTCACGGGGGCGATCTGATAGCGCAGTGACTTGTCGGAGCGGATGGCGCCGGCAAACATCTGAAAATTCAAAAGAATCACGGCCGCCGCCGCGGCAAGCGCACCGGCTGCGCACCCCAAAAGCCGGATCCTGCTGCGGCCGCCTTCTGCAAAAACTGTGACGAGCACCGGCGGCAGCAGGCTCCAGAAAAAGACAAACGCCGTGCGCAGCCCGAAGTAGCCCGAGGCTTCCTGCCAATCCGTTGCAAGCGCATTGCGCACCATGTCCGGCGTCATGAGTGCGCCATAAAGGACGATGCCGGCAAAGGAGACGGCCGCTGCCGCATGCAGCAGGCAAAGAAGCGCCTTTGCAAGCAGGTCCGGCAAGGCAAAGGAAAGGCAGAGGATGGCCGCCGCCCCGGCGGCAAACAAAAGCGTGCAGGCCGCGGCAAGCCGCAGGTTGAGCGCACCGTGCGCGGCGCCGGCGGCAGGCACGAGGCCGGAAACATGCGCAAGCACGGGACCGTTGAAGACAAACACCCACCACAGCAGACAGAAGGCGATTGCGCCCGTGCTCGTCAGACTTTGCGCATCCCTGCGGATGCGGGCCAAAAGGCCGTGCCGCTCGAACATCAGCGCGTAAATCGCCGCGCAAAGCGTCCAGTCAAGAAGCAGCGAAACGACATTGTGGGAGAGAAAATGCAGGCCGCCCGTCATGCGTTCAAAACCCGAGACCGAGCCAAGAACGAGCGCCGCCCCAAGGGCAAGGCGCGCCGCCTTCGGGTGCCTCTCTCTTAAGGCAAAAAAGAACGCAAAAAGACAGAAGCCGCTTCCGGCCGCCCCTCCGGGCCAGCAGTTTCCCGGAACAACGGAAAGGCCGAAATGCGGATCCGTGATGGGGTTCACGCCGCCAAAGGCCGTCGTGGTGCGCGGGCAGAAAACGCCGGTCGTCTGCTTGAGAAAGCCGACAAGCGCCACACAGGCAAGCATTGCCGCAAGGATGTAGACAAGCTTTTTCCGCTCCGGATCCGCAGCAGGCGCACGCAAGCTGCCGATGAGGCGGAAAAGCACCAGCGCGGCCGCGGCAATGGCCGTGTATTTGCTCACCTCATGCAGAAAAGGCCGGATCCAGGAGCCGAACGCAGCGTCAAGCGCCGGGCCGAGACCAGCCTGATCAATCGCCCGGGCAACGGCCAGGTCGAGCGCATGCGGCGCAAACACGACAAGCCAGAGCAAAAGCCAGGCGGGCAGGAAAAGACAGATAAGCAGATTCAGCGGACGCACGCTGATCGGACGGACGGAATCGTTCATGGGCACACAACACAAAACAACGCCCCGCACGGGCTGACGCAGCCCCGGGCGCTCTGTCGGAGCATTGTTCTTTCCCAAGGTCAAAAAGCGGTCAAAAAATCCGTCAAAAACCCGTCAAACACTCTGACAACGGGCAAGCTTTCCGAAAATAGTCTCCGGCCGGCACAAGGCCCGCCCCCTTCCCCTCTAGACTGTGGCCGCAGGGAATCGAAAAAAATCTGGGAAAAGGCGCACCATGGGATTTCGGGTATTGGTGGTGGAGGATTCCGTCGACATTCTTTCCAATGTTGTGGAATACCTCTCGACAAAGGGCTGGAGCGTTGAGGGCACGTGCAGCTCGGCCGACGCCTGGGAGCGCCTTCAAGCCGGAGGAATCGACCTTCTGGTGCTTGACATCGGGCTGCCCGGAATGGACGGCCTGACGCTTTGCCGGCGCATCCGGCTTGCCGACGCCAAGCTTCCCATCCTGATGCTCACCGCCCGCGATTCCATTGACGACCGCGTCGACGGACTCTCGGCCGGCGCCGACGACTACCTTGTGAAGCCCTTTTCGCTCAGGGAGCTTGCCGCCCGGCTTGAAGCGCTGCTGCGCCGCGCCTACGGCGCCGAAAACGCCGTGCTGCGCGTGGCCGACCTCGCGCTCGACTGCAGGACGATGCGCGTGACGCGCGCAGGCCGTCCGATCGAACTCAATCCCACGTGTCTGAAGATTCTCAAAACCTTGATGCTTGCCTCGCCGGGCATCGTCAGCCGCGAACGGCTGGAAGCCGTTGTCTGGAGCGGCATGTCGCCGCCCGCCTCCGACAGCCTGCGCTCGAACATGTATCTGCTGCGGCAGGCCGTTGACAAACCCTTTGCCGCAAGCCTCATTCAAACGCATCCGCGCCTGGGCTGGAGCGTGAGCGCCGGCCCGCGGCAGGATGGCTCTCCGACTGAATCCAAAAACCCATGTTAAGAGAAAAGCTGTGGGCAAAAAGCCTGTCCACGCGCATCATGTTTTCGGCGGCTTCGCTCGTGGTGGTGCTTGCCTTGTGCTACTCCTTTGCCATCTGGAGAAGCGTGCACTTTGTCGAATCCTATTTGATGTCCGAATCCATGGCCGTGGATTTCCAGCACCTCAAGGAGGAACTTGACGAGGGCGCCGCACCGCGCCTGGATCCGGGCGAATCAGCCTACGGCAGCGGCATTGCCGGGCTCGCCCCCATTCCGGAGCGCTTCAAGGATCTCGACGAAGGCTATGAAGAACTCGGCGAGTCGCCCGCCGTCTACGTCTACAAGCAAAAATACGGCGGCCGGGACCTCGTCTACGTCCGGGATCAGGAAAACTTCGAGCGCCAGGAAAACCTGCTCTGGCTGCAGACGGCCGGCTTCGGCATTCTGGTGATTGTCTTCGGCGGGCTTCTCGGACTGTGGCTTGCCCGGCGGGTGATCCTGCAGCCCGTGAGCCGCCTTGCCCGGGAGGTTCAGGCCTCGGCCAAGTCCTCCCCCTACAGGCCGATCTCCGAAGCCGTGATGACCAGCGATGAAATCGGGGAGCTCGCCCGGATTTGCAATGATGCGCTCGGCCGCCTTCACAGCTCGCTGGAGCGCGAAAAGTCCTTTACAAACGACGTCTCGCACGAGCTCAGAACGCCGCTCACCGTCATTGCCACGAGCGCCGAACTGCTGGAAATGACGCCTCTGGCCCCCAAACAGCGCCGGCAGCTGGAAAAAATCACGCATTCAGCCGGCTTGATGCGCGATCTGGTGAGCCTTTTCCTGCATCTGGCCCGACAGTCCTCGGAGACGCATTTCGAAGACGGCGGCGACTCGGTTTCCGGGCTTCTAAAGCGCTGCGCCGCCGTTTGGAGGGAGGCCGCAGAGAAAAAGGGCCTGCGCCTCACCGTCGAGACAACCGGCCGGTGTCCCGGACACTACTCGCCCGTGCTCCTTGTCACCGTCGTCAACAACCTGATGCGCAACGCCGTCGAGTACACCGATTCCGGCAGCGTCGAATTGGAGGAAACCGCCACGGGCTTTCTCGTGAAAGACACGGGGCCGGGCATCGCGCCCGGGGAGCGCGAGCTCATTTTTGAGGCGCAAAAACGCGGCAGCGCAGCGCAGAAGAATCCCGGGGCCGGCGGCTGTGGTCTGGGGCTGAGCATTGTCAGGAAAATCTGCAGCCGGACCGGCTGGACGGTTGCGCTGAGGCCCTCCGAAAAGGGCTCGGTCTTTGAAGTCACGCTCGTCGCCCGAAGCACCGCCGGGCGCCTGGATGAGCAGTAGCAAAACCTGCAGAAACGACAAGCCGGCGGACGTCCCGGGGATGTCGCCGGCTTTTGCTTCACTTTTCCCGTCAGGATCAGGAAGCGTCTTTTTGCTCTGTCACCTGTTGGGCTGGCTGCGTCTTCGCCCTTTCCTTGACGCGTTTGGCAAGCACCCAGCCGATGGCCACCACGAGGATGGCGCCGATCACGGCGGCCGGGTAATGGTAGGCCGCGGCATCCGGAATGTGCTTGGCCACAAACCCGTCGGAGGTGACCAGACCGCCGCCGATCCAGCCGAGCAGGCCGCCGCCGATCCACACGATCACGGGGAAGCGGTCAAGCAGCTTCAAAATCACCTGGCTGCCGAACACGATGAAGGGCACGGACACCAGCAGGCCGAAGATCACGAGGATCGTCTGATGGTCGTCATGGGCCTGCTGAGCGGCGCCGGCAATGGCAATCACGTTGTCCAGACTCATCACAAAGTCGGCCACGATGATGGTCTTGATGGCGCCAAGCAGCTTGGACGAGCCCTGGATCTTCTCGCTGCCGTGCTCTTCTTCTGGCACCAGGAGCTTCACGCCAATCCAAATGAGCAGCGCCGCGCCCACCAGCTTTAGGAAGGGCAGATCGAGCAGCATGACGGCAAACGTGATCAGAATCACGCGCAGCATGATGGCGCCCGCCGTGCCCCAGAACACGCCCTTGGCGCGCTGCTCATGCGGCAGATTGCGGCAGGCGAGCGCAATCACAACGGCGTTGTCGCCGCCAAGGAGGATGTCGATCATGATGATCTGACCGACTGCACCCCAATGCAGATTAACCAATAGATCCCACAGCCATTCCATGATGGTGGTCGCTCCCTTTTTTCAATTCTTCGTGCACTAGATGCGCGCCTTCTGTTACCGGTTCCGGCGCAGCAGTCTTGCATGCTATCGCAAGAAAATTAGCTCTGTCTTTGCCGCGCCGGCTTTTGCGGGTTTTTCACAAGACCGACGCGAGCAAACTGCCGATTTCGCCCGGGTCCATGGTGGTGCGGATGCCGCAGTCGTTCATGACGCGGATCTTTTCCTTCGCCGTTCCATGACCGCCCGCGATGATGGCGCCGGCGTGCCCCATGCGCTTTCCGGCGGGGGCCGTCACGCCGGCAATGAATCCCACCACGGGCTTGGTCATGTTGTCGCGGGCCCATTGTGCGGCGATCTCCTCGTCGCTGCCGCCGATTTCGCCGATCATGACAACCGCATCGGTCTCGGGATCCTCATTGAAAAGCTTCAGCACGTCGACGTGCTTGAGGCCGTTGACGGGGTCTCCGCCGATGCCCACGGCAGTGGACTGGCCGAGCCCGAGGTCGGTGAGCTGCGCCACCGCTTCATAGGTGAGCGTGCCCGAGCGGCTCACCACGCCGATTCTGCCCTTGCGGCAGATGTGGCCCGGCATGATGCCGATCTTCATCTCATCGGGGGTGATGAGTCCCGGGCAGTTGGGGCCGAGCAGCAGCGTCTTGCTCTTCATCTGACGCATGCGGTTTTTTACGCGCAACATGTCGAGCACCGGAATACCCTCGGTGATGCACACCACCAGATCGAGCCCGGCTTCAACCGCCTCCATGATGGCGCCGGCGGCGCCAGCCGGCGGCACGTATATCACGGAGGCGTTGGCTCCGGTCGCCTCCTTGGCTTCGCGCACCGTTCCGTAAATCGGGATGCCGTCCATCTCCGAGCCCGCCTTGCGGGGGTTGACGCCAGCCACAAAGTTCTCCGCGTTGGCATAGGCCCTGCAGGCGCGGGTGTGAAAGGCGCCCGTCTTGCCCGTCATGCCCTGCGTGATCACGCGCGTGCTGCTGTTGACAAGAATGCTCATTTTGCGTCTCCGTGAGCGGCCTGAACCGCCTTGTGGGCGGCCTCCGACATGTTTTCCGCTGCAATCACCTTCAGTCCGCTTTCGGCAAGCGTCCTGCGGCCGATCTCCTCATTGGTGCCGTTCATGCGCACCACCAGCGGCACGGAGAGCTTCACGCGCCGGCAGGCTTCGACGATGCCTTCGGCAATCGTGTCGCAGCGCATGATGCCGCCGAAGATGTTGACAAGCACGGTCGTAACCTTGGGATTGGAGAGCATGATCTCAAAGGCGGCCGTCACCTTTTCCACCGTGGCGCTGCCGCCCACGTCCAGAAAATTGGCGGGCTCGCCTCCGTAGAGCTTGATCGCATCCATCGTGGCCATCGCAAGGCCCGCACCGTTGACCATGCAGGCGATGTCGCCGTCCAGGGCGATGTAGCTGAGCGAACTGGCCTTGGCGCGGGTTTCCAGCGGATCCTCTTCGCTGAAGTCGCGCAGCACCTCAAGCTCCGGATGCCGGAACAGCGCATTGTCGTCAAAGGTCATCTTCGCGTCGACCGCAAGAAGCGAACCGTCTTCGAGCACGGCAAACGGGTTGACCTCCACGAGCGTTGCGTCGTTGTCCATGAAAACCTTGTAGAGGTTCTTGAAAAACGCCGCGGCGGCATCAACCCCTTCACCCGTAAATCCCAACGTTTTGGCAAGCGCGCAGGCCGCTTCATCCGTGAGCCCCACCGTGGGGTCGATGTAGAGCTTTAAAAGCGCGCCGGGATTGGTTCTGGCCACCTCTTCGATGTCCATGCCGCCGCTGCGGCTGGCCATCAGGCAGACCGTCTGCGTGACGCGGTCGACCAGCACGGCGGCATAGAATTCGGCCGCAATCGCCGCTGCCGCCTCCACATAAAGCCGCTCCACGACCTTGCCCTGGGGCCCGGTCTGCGCCGTCACAAGCGCCTTGCCTAAAAGCGCTTCGGCCGCTTCGCGGACTTCGTCAAGCGACCGTGCGATCTTGACGCCTCCGGCCTTGCCGCGTCCGCCCGCGTGAATCTGGGCCTTCACCGCCCAGGCTTGTCCGCCCAGCTCGCGGGCCGCCTGAACCGCCTCGTCGACGGAGAAGGCGGGCTTGCCCGCAGCCACAGGAATGCCCGCCCCGGCAAAAATCGCCTTGGCTTGGTATTCATGAATCTTCATTGTTTTCAACGACAGCCGGCGCAGTGATGTTCCCGACGCCGGCTGTCAGCTCCCTTGATGTTTTCTTTTTTGCTTTAGAAATTGATCACCCGAAAAGGCCTCCGAGCGCCACGATCAGCACGAAGAGCGGCGAAATCACGCCGATCAGGACCCGTGCTGCCTTGAGCCGCAGCTCGGGCACGTTGCCGCCGTAGTTGAGCTGGCTGCGCGTCACAGGCCAGGCCACCCAGGCCGCGGCGATGGCAATGCCGAATGTTGAGAGCGGCATGCCCACATTGCTCGTGACAAAGTCGAGGAGATCAAAGATATTTTTACCGAAAATCTTCACGTCCGACCACGCGCCGAAGGAAAGATTCGCAATCAGGCCCACGACGGCGGCGCCGATCACGGTCGAAATGATCGCCGTGCGGCGCGGCAGGTTGAATTCCTTGCTCAAAAACGCCGTGCAGGCCTCCAGCATGGAAACCGAGCTCGTGAGAGCCGCCACCACCAGGCAGATGTAGAAGAAGACCGCAAAGAGCTGGCCCATCGGCATCTTGGCAAAAATGGCGGGCATCGTCACAAACGTGAGGCCGGGGCCCGCCGTCGGGTCAAGCCCGAAGGCAAACACCGCGGGCATCACCATCAGGCCGCCCAGCAGCGACGAGGCAATCGCAAGCACCGCCACCCAGCCGACGCTGCCCGGCAGATCGGCCTTGTCGCTCAAATAGGTGCCGTAGGTGATCATGGTGCCGGCGCCAAGCGACAGCGAGAAGAAGCAAAAGCCCATGGCGTTGAATAGCGCCGTGCCGTTGAAGTCCTCCCAGCGGGGCATAAAGAGGAATTCCACGCCCTGCATGCCACCCGGCAGCGTCACGCCGCGGATGATGAGGATGATCATCAGCACGAAGAGCGCCGGCATGAGCACCTTGGCAAAGCGCTCCACCCCCTTGTCAATGCCGCGCAGCACGACAATTGCGGTGATGAAGAGAAAGACCAGCAGCATCAAAAACGAGCTCACGCCGTCGGCGGCAAACGCGCCGAAGTATTCGCCAAGCTTGTCGGGCGGAATCCGCAGCCCCACGCCGGTTGCCGCATCAGCCGTGTATTTGAGGCACCAGCCGCCTACGATCGAGTAAAAGGACAGAATCAGAAAGACGGTGAAGACGCCGATGCCGCCGAAAATGCCCCAGGGCTTGCCGCAGACATTGTTGAGGCTGCCCACCGGACCGTCGCGGCCGGCGCGCCCCATTGCAAATTCGGCCAGCAGCAGGGCCATGCCCACCGTCACGGTGAAAAAAATGTAGGGGAGCATGAACACGGCGCCGCCGTTGGTGCCGGCCATGTAGGGGAACTTCCAGATGGCGCCGAGGCCCACGGCGGAACCCGCCGAAGCCAGGATGAATCCCAGGCGCGAGCCGAAATTCGTTTGTTTACGTTCTGACATGCAGATGGACTCTTGTTTGGTTTGATTTTTTATAAGGAGTCAAGATCAGAAGCGGCGGAACGACAAGCACCCGCCGTCGTCGGCAAAGTCCGCTGCCGGCTCCCTTTCGTTTGAGCGGATCATGAATCCGCGTCTTGCTGCGCCTCTTCGCGCGCTTTGTCAAAGACGCGTTCAATCATATCAAAGCCAAACCCGCGGGCTGACAGAAACCGTGCCTGCCTGCCGCGCTCCTTGTAGTCTTCGGGCGGGTTCCTGAAGCGTTTGCGCCACACCTGCCAGGCCCGCTCAAATTCGTCTCCGGCCTCCTGCAGCGCTGCCTGCACCGTTTCCGAATCAATGCCCTGCATGGAAAGCTCGTAGGCAAGACGGCGGTTGCCGTAGCGCGGCGAGCGCATCCGCACGCGGCTTCTGGCGCAGCGCTCGTTGCTCAGATAGTTTTTGGCTTCGAGCTCGTCGAGCACGGCATCCACGTCGGCCGCACTTTGCCCGTCTTCGAGCTTTTCCAGAAGCTTTCCGCGCAGCTCCTTGCGCGAATACTCCCGGCGCGACAAAGCGTCAACGCTCCGCGCCATGAGGCTGCGGGGTTGCGCTTTGCGGCAACCGGATGCGTCGGTTGTCATAAAAACTCTCGCAAGTTTTCTCTTCCCGGCCTTTGGGCCGGGAAAGTTGACGGAGGATTATTCATAGAAATCCTCGGGCTCCATCAAGTCCTCGTCCGGAACCGGGGCTGCGGCGGCCTTTTTGGCCGGCTTCTCGGCCTCAGGCTTGGGAGCGGGTTCACCCGGGGTGAGCGAAGTCGGACGCCCCTTCATGCCGCGCAGCTCACGAATCTTGTTCTCGATTTCAAGCGCAATGTCCGGATTGGCAATCAGCCACTCGCGGGCCTTGTCCTTGCCCTGCCCGATGCGGGTGCCGTTGTAGCTGTACCAGGCGCCGGACTTGCCCACGACATCGAGCTCCACGCCCATGTCGATGAGTTCGCCCTCGCGCGAGATGCCTTCACCGTAGAGGATGTCGAAGGTCGCCTTCTTAAAGGGCGGCGCCACCTTGTTCTTGACAACCTTCACGGTGGTTTCCGCGCCATAGATTTCCTCGCCCTTTTTGAGGTTGTTCTTGCGGCGGATGTCAATGCGCACCGTGCTGTAGAACTTGAGCGCGTTGCCGCCGGTGGTGGTTTCCGGACTGCCGTAGGACACGCCGATCTTCATGCGGATCTGGTTGATGAAAACAACCAGTGTCTTGGTCTTTTTGATCGAGCCCGTGAGCTTTCTCAACGCCTGGCTCATCAAACGGGCCTGCAGACCGGGCAGCGCTTCACCCATGTCGCCTTCGATTTCACTGCGCGGCGTAAGCGCCGCCACCGAGTCGATCACAACCAGGTCGACCGAGCCTGAACGCACCAGGGCGTCCGTGATTTCAAGGGCTTGCTCGCCCGTGTCGGGCTGCGACAGCAGCAGCTCATCGAGCTTCACGCCCAGATGCTGGGCATAGGAAACGTCCAGAGCATGCTCGGCGTCAATGAAGGCGCAGGTGCCGCCAAGCTTTTGCATCTCGGCGATGATGTGCAGCGTGAGCGTCGTCTTGCCGGAGCTTTCCGGACCGTAGATCTCCACGATGCGGCCGCGGGGCAGGCCGCCCACGCCGAGCGCGAGATCAAGGCCGAGCGAGCCGGTGCTCACCACCTCCACGTCTTCGGTCTGCGTCCCCTCGCCCATGCGCATGATCGAGCCCTTGCCGAACTCCTTTTCAATGTAGGAAAGAGCCGCCGCCAGCGCCTTTTTGCGTTCCTCAGCATCGTTGACGCGTTCAACCTTGGTGTCAGCGCTGCCGCTCTTTTTCTTGTCAGCCATGATGAAATCCTTTTTCTCGAGATCGATGGGGGATCAATGACGATAGTTAATTTCTATCATTACGATCCCGCCCTGTTTCTTTCATTTTCCAGTGGATCAATATCTGACCTCCGTGCGTCTCAATTGATCCACAAACCCAATGACAAAGCACTCAAACCGCAAATAACGTCTGCTTTGTTTATGCGCATATTGCCCGATTTTTTGCAAAAAATCGAGGGCCGAACGGGTCAACTTTGTTAGGGTTTACCCAGAACACTGAGACAAGATCAATGTTTAAAACAAAAATAGTTTCTATGATCCTAGACGGCATTCACATTTTTTCGCATGAAGGACTTGACAAGCAAAAAAGTCTTCTTCATAATGCGGATCTCGGTTGATCGTCGTTCCTCTGAGGACTTAGGCAGACCGCCTGAAAACGGGGGTCGTTAGCTCAGTCGGTAGAGCAGCGGACTTTTAATCCGTTGGTCGTGAGTTCGAATCTCGCACGACCCACCACAACGATTACCGCTTGGGAGCGTAGCTCAGTTGGTAGAGCAGCGGACTCTTAATCCGTCGGTCCAGAGTTCGAGTCTCTGCGCTCCCACCAAATTCCAGCCCGCAGCATTAAAAGGTGCTGCGGGCTATTTCATTTCCGTCCTCCCTACCGCCGACCCGCAAGCCAGCTGCCGGCAAACACCGTTAGGCACAGCACGGGCACCGCGCAAAGCGCCTTCTGCAGCCCCAACGCCCCGGCGGCAAAGCCGATCACCGGCGGGAAAAGCAGCAGGCCGCCGTAGGCAAATGAGGCGACAATGCCGGCTGCGCGCGCAGGGTTCATGTGCATTCCCGCCAGACTGAAAAGCACCGGCACCACCGGGCTCAATCCGGCCGCCATGATGCCGTAGCCCGCCAATGCCGCGGCAGCGCCGGAACCGGCCAGTACCTGGCACATGCCGGCAAAGGCCAGTGCTGCGCCCCAGCACAAAATCCGTCTTTCGCCAAAGCGGCTTCTGACCCTGTCCCCCGTCAGACGAACCAACACCGTCACGGCGCTGAAAAGCGCATAGACAAGCGATGCCGTCGCAGGGCTGGCCCCCTTCTCCGTCAAAAGAAGCAGCGATCCCCACTCGCCCACGCTGCCTTCGGCCGCATACGCGCACGCCGCCATCACGCCGAACACAACCACAAGTCTGTGGACGGATTCAGTAGTGCTGGCTTTGTCCTTTTGCCGGCTCCCGCGTCCGGCTTCTGAAAGCGCCTTTTCTTCGGGCAAGGCAAAGAGCCAGACGGAAACCGGCAGAGCCAGACAAAGATAAAGCGCGAAGACGGTGATCACATGCACACCGGTGTCGACTCCAAGCGACAGCGCAAGCGTCCCCGAAAGCGCCCCCGCCACGCCGCCAAGGCTGTACATGCCATGCAAAAACGTCATGGCGCGCTTTCTGCCGCAGCGCTCAAGCAGGACGCCTTGCGTATTGGCACAGGCGTCTGCCATTCCCACAAAAAAGCCCAGAAGCATGCAGACGGCGCCAAGCGTCAACGGCGTCGAAGCTAGAGAGGTCAGCGCAAGCGACGCCCCAAGCAAAACCGCGCAGGCAACCAAAAGCCTTTTGCTTCCCCAGCGCTGGGCGGCATAAGCGCTGATTGTGAGGGCTGCAAGCGCCGATGCGCCCACGGCCAGCAGAATCACGCCGAGCTCGGCTTCGCTTGTCTGCGTCTGTGCGGCAAGCGTCGGAATGCGCGACGTGAAAATGCCGTAGCCCAACCCCGGATAGAAAAAAATACAAGGCCGCGGCAAGCTTTCTGCGTCCAAACCCCGTCAGCATTTTTTGCCCTCTCCTTTTTTCTGCTGGATAACGCCTGTGCGTTCGATGTTAGGCGAGGCCAAGATAAACTACTGTGCAACACAAGAGTCAAGACTTCACACGCCGTCCGACATGTCTGGAAAGCTCCTCAAAATCGCCGAATTCGCCGACCTCTGCCTGACCACCAAGGACACGCTGCTGCATTACGACCGCAAGGGGCTGCTCAAGCCGCGGCGCGTGCTCTCCAACGGCTACCGCTTCTATAGTCCCGAGCAGTTCTACGAATTTGACTTCATCAACCTTTTGAAGGATGCGGGCAAGTCGATTTCGGAAATCCGGGAGATTTTGAGCCGCGGGGAAGTCAACCTGCCGCTATTCAGTGAATGTCGGGAAAGCCTCGTCCGTCAGAAACTGCCATCTTGAGCGGCACATCCGCATGCTTGAGCATTTAATCGACCTCGGCAACGAGGCAGGGAACATTGAACTGCGCACGGTTGTCCTGCAAAAGTGCAGCCTGCCGCAGCAGTTCGTGCGCTTTTCCGTCGACCCCATGATTGACGCGCTTGACGCCAAGCAGACAAGCCGCGCCACCTCCCGGCTCATGCATGCGCAAAGAAGCTGCGGACTGGAAATTGCGCCGCCCGTGGGCGCCGTGCTCGACCTGGACGAAGCGCTTGGCGGCAGATACCGCATCAAGACCTATCTGCTTGAAGCAGACATGTTGGAAGGGCAGGACGCCGAGAACTTCACGCTGCAGACAATGCCTGCGGGCGAGCACGCAGAAATGATCGCTGCGGGAACCGTTGGAGATCACCAAAGCGCCCTTCTTGAGCTCTTTCAAGATCTCCATCAGAAAGGGCTTGCCGCAGCCGGCGACATTTATCTTTTCGACGAGCTCTCCTATCTCACGTACGCAAACCGCGACTTCAGCGTCCGCTATGCGGTCTCTGTGAAAAAAGCCGTCTGAGGGAGCCGCCGCGGCCTCAAGCTACAATTCCAGCCAATTGCCATTCATCCGCATCCGCCCTGCCGTGCCGCGCCTACTCTGCCTACTGCTGATCACCTGTTTTGTCCTCCCCGTTCTGGCCGGGGACACCGAAGCTTGTCTGCGCGGCTTTGCCAGGGCGCTTCTGCCCGGTGAAGCCCAGGAAGCATCCTTTCAGATGCATAAGCAGCTGCCCCGCATGAAAAAACCGCTGCAAGCAGCCGGCCGCGTGCTGACCGATCCCGAAAGGGGGCTTGTCTGGGAAACAACGTCCCCCTTAAAGGACGTGCGCATCTTCGGCAAAAACCGCTATGCCTTCACCGATGAGAACGCTCGGCTCGTGGTGCGGGAGCATCAGGCCGCGTCCTACATTTCGGAAATGCTCACGCAGACGCCCGATGCGCTCATCGAAACCCTCCGCCAGAACTTTTTCGTGAACTGCACCCAAAAGGACGGCCGGTACGACGTCATCGTCTCGCCCAAAAACGGGCCGCTTGCCAACATGCTCACCGAGGCGGCGCTTTACACCAACCGCGGCAGGCTCGAGCGCGTTTCCTTCACGCAGACCAACGGCGTCACGACGCGCATTGCGTTTTCCGGCATCAAGGCTCTTTCGGAAATCAGCGCACACAACCGCGAGCTTTTTGATCACGTGAGGTAGTTCTGTGAAGAACATTCGGTTCGCGCTTTTCTGCCTGGTGCTTGTGATCGTCGCCGCCGCAGGCTTTCTGCGCTTTGAACCGGGCAACATCCACACCGACATCCGGGCGCTGCTGCCGCAGACAGCGGAATCGAATGCGGCTGAAAAAATTCTCGCGCACAGTTCGGAAGCCGCACGCAGCGTCTGGGTACTTGTGGGTGATCATTCACTTGATAAAGCGGCCGCCGCTGCGGCCCTCTTTTCCGACTCACTGCTCAAAAACGGCATTGCCGTGCAAAAGCCCCTGCAGGACTTCAACATCAAGGCTTTTGCTGAAAAACTCGCACCGTGGCGCATGGGGTATCTCACCGAAAGCGATGCCGCCTTTCTGGCCTCTGCCGACGACGCAAAGCTGCTTCGGCGTTCGCTTTCGCTGCTGTACCGTCCGGTCTCCCCCCTGCCGCTGGCCTTCGAAGACGACCCCCTGGGCACCTTTGAAAACGCACTGCTGCAGACCGCCTCCGGCTCCACCCTGCGTTTTTCCGGTCCCTGCACAAGCCTTGCACAGCCCATTGAGGGCGTCCACTACTGCGTTCTGACCATCAAGACGCGGCAAGCCATGACCGCCGTCTCAGGCACGCCCGTCGCCGATGCCCTGCAAAAGGCGTGCGCCGCGCTTGAGGAGCCCTTCCCGCAGGCCCGCGTGCACGCCGCAGGCATTGCCCTCATCAGTGAGGAGGCTGCATCCACGGCGTCCTCTGAAGCCACTTTCATCGGCTCGGTTTCAGCCGCGGGCATCATCCTTCTGGTGGTGCTCTTTTTTGCACACGCCGCACCCCTTTTCATCACGCTGGTGGCGCTTGCCGCAAGCCTCATCTTTGCCTCGTGCGTCGTGCTGCTTGTCTTTGACGAAGTGCACATCCTCACGCTGGTGTTCGGTGCAACGCTGCTTGGCATCTGCGTGGACTATGTCTTTCACATGCTTTGCGCAACCGCCACGGGCTTGAGCGGCCCGCAGGCTGCGCACAAGCTCATGAAGCCGCTCACGCTTTCGCTTCTGACCACCTGCATCGGCTACGGCGTCATGGCCCTGTCCCCCATGCCCGGTCTGCGGCAGATGGCCGTCTTTTGCATTGCAGGGCTCTTTGCCGCTTACGCAGGCGTTGTCTTTGCCGCCTCCCCCTGCCTCAAGGCCGCGCAGCCCTCGCACACGGCACGCGCTTTTTCCAAAGCCTTCCGGCGTCTGCCGCATCTGGAAGGAAAAAGCAGAGGGATTTTCCTGGGTCTTTGCGTTCTCACCGCGGCTGCCGGATGCTTCAAGCTGCAGACCCAAAATGAACTCGCGCTCATCAACCGGATTCCCGAAAAGCTTCTTGCCGACATGCAGTTCGTCGGAAAAGCGCTCTCGCCGGTGAGCCCCGGTCAGGTCTTCCTCATCAAAGGAGACAACGCCGAAGCCGTGCTGCAGGCAAACGAAGCCCTGCAAAAGCGCCTTGAAGAGCTCGTCTCCCGCGGTCTTCTTGCAAAAGCGCCCGACCCGACAGCATTGCTGCCATCGGCGCGCGCCCAGCAGCAGGCTGCAGCGCTTGCCGCCCCCGCGGAAAAAAAAGCCCTCGGGCTTCTGGAGGCCTCGCTTGCAAGCGGCTTTCCCGCACCTTCTGCGGCAAGCTTCGCGCCCCTGGATCTTCCGACCTTCAAACGCCTGGCACCCGGGGCTCTGTCAAGCTTCTGGCTTTCAGATGCGGAGCTGCTCGTTCCGCTTGCGGGCGTCACGCCGCAGGCGCTGCCGCATCTTGAAGAGGCAGCCCGGGGCATCCCCGGCGTTCGCTTTGTCAACACCACGGCGGAGGTGGCCGAAAGTCTTGCGCACTACCGCGACGGCGTGTTTTATGCCCTCCTCTCGGCGCTTGTCGTGATCGGACTGGTACTGGCCGCAAGCCTGCGCCGCAGATTCATCACCTACTGCACGCCCACTGTCATCAGCATTGCGCTCACGCTGGGCATCTGCGGCTTTGCCGGCATTCCCTTCTCGCTTTTCACCGTTCTCCCACTGGTGCTGGTATTGGGGCTTGGCGTGGACTACGCCATCATTTTGTACAGCGAACCCGATCCTGTCGCCGCCCGCAGTTCGGTGTTTCTAGCGGCAAGCAGCACCTTGCTTGCCTTCGGGCTGCTCGCCTTTTCCTCAACGCCCGCCCTGAGCTTTTTCGGCCTCACCATCCTGATTGCCATGAGCTGCGTGCTCATCTGCACGACGCTGCTGCGTCCGAGGCCCTGAAAACAAAAAGTCCCGAAAAAGTGCGTCAGCTCCTTTTCCGGGACTTTCGTCCTAAGCCGCAGGCGGGCGGTCTCCGGCGTTTTTTCACCAGCTAGCTCTTGGCTTCACTCTTGGCTTCGCCCTTTGACTCCTCTTCATCGTCTTCGTCAATCTTCTTGCCGAAGAGCCGCACGCAGATGATGCCTGCTTCATAGAGAACCACCAGGGGCAACGCAAGCAGCAGCTGCGAGAGCACGTCCGGCGGCGTGAAGATGGCCGCCACCACGAACGCCGCCACAATCACGTAGGGCCGCACGTGCACAAGCTTTTTGACGTCTGCAAGACCGAGGCGGTTGAGCACCATCACCAAAATTGGCACTTCAAACGTAATGCCGAAGGCAAAGAACATGCGCAGCACAAAGCTGAAGTAGCTGTCGATGTCGGGGGCGAAATTCACGGACTCGGGCGAGAAGCCGGCGATGAACTTGAAGACCATGCCGAAGACGACGAAGTAGCAGTAGGCCATGCCCACGGCGAACATCGTCACGCCCGAAATGATGACGGGCAGCACCAGGCGCTTTTCATTGCGGTAGAGCGCCGGCGCAATGTAGGCCCAGATCTGATAGAGCACAAACGGAAGGGCGATCACAAAGGCAACGAACAGCGTAACCTTCAGGGGCACCATGAAGGGCGCCACCACGCCCGTGGCAAGCAGCTTGACGCCCTGCGGCAACGCCACCATCAGCGGCTGCGACAGGAAGTCGAAGATCTGCTTCATGAAGGGCGACAGGCAGGCAAAGATAATGAGAACGGACAAGGCCGCACGCACGGTGCGGTTGCGCAGTTCAATCAAATGCGCCACCAAAGGCTGCTCATTGGCAGGATCTTCAGGGCCTTCAAGGCGTTGGGGTTCCTGAGCCATCTTCTATCTGTTGTCTCAACGGTAAATGCGGACGCGGTTGGAGCGGGCGCGCACGGCATAGCGGCGGTTGTTGCCGCCAAGCTGCGGCGAACGGTCGCCGAGCTCGGCCTTCAGGCGTTCAATCTGCTCGGCGAGCTCGTCGATGGAGGGGCCGGACTTGTAGCGCTTCTCAAAGACCTTGCTGTTGTCGTCTTCGTCCAGGTAGTTGTTGTCCTGGCTGCCGTACCAGCCGTAGAAGTCGTCGACCATGCTGGCGGTCTCTCCGCCCGCGGCCGCACCGTTTTCCGTGGTCGCGGCTGCGGCATCGGCGGCCGTCTTCGCGGAGTTGTCGCCAAAACCCTCCTTGGCAGCCTTGTCAAAGCTCTCGGAGAGCTCGTCGCCCACCGTGTTGACCGATTTTTCAAAGTCCTTGATTTCGGTGTTGATCTGGTCAACCTGTCCCTTCACGGTTTTGTTGAGATCGTCGGCCACGCCCTGGGCTTCCTGCTGAATCTTCTTGAGTTCAGCAAGCTCGGCCTCGCGCTCGATGTCGCTTTTGACCTGCTGCACCATGCGCTGGGCCTTGCCAAGCCACTGGCCGGCCGTACGGGCAACAGAGGGCAGACGCTCGGGTCCGAGAACCACCAGCGCCACCGCTCCGATGACAATCAACTCGGAAAAACCGAAATCAAACATTGTGCACTTCCGACAAAATGCGGTTGAACCCTCCCGGACTCACCCGGAGGCTCTCACCGCAGTCAAAAAAAGGCTTCCCGCAAAAACGCCGCCGCCGGCGGCTGCATGCACCGCCGTCGGCCGGTTTATCCGGGAATCGAGTCAATGATGCGGATCCCTTCAAATCAAAGACCCGCTGGCCCGGCCGGTCAGGCTTCCTTTTTTTCCGTCGCCTTCACATCAATCGGTTCGGCAGCCTTCTCCGAGGCAACCTGCTTGGGGGCTTCGGCAGCGGCCTTGGGATCCGCGTCGCCTTCCTTCATGCCTTCCTTGAAGCCCTTGATGGCGCCGCCCAGATCTTTGCCCATGTTCTTGAGCTTGCCGGTGCCAAAAACCAGCACCACGATGGCGAGAACGATGAGCCAGTGCCAGATCGAAAGAGAACCCATTTTGATTAACTCCTCATACGGTTGGTTCTGTATCTTGACGTGTGCGAATTCTGCCCGAAGACAAAAATTACTTCCACGGCTGGGGACCGCCTAAAACATGAATATGCAGGTGCGGTACTTCCTGGCCGCCGTCGCGTCCTGTATTGATCACTGTCCTGAAGCCGCCTTCGCAGCCCATCTTCTTTGCCAGAACAGGAACAAGGTTGATCATTTTACCCAGAAGTGCGGCGTCTTCGGGACCGGCCTCGGCAAGCGAGACGATATGCTTCTTCGGAATGATCAGAAAATGCACCGGAGCCTTCGGGTTGATGTCGTTGAAGGCGACCACATCCTCGTCCTCATAAATGAGCGGCGAGGCAATCTCCCGGCTAGCAATCTTGCAGAAAATACAATCAGCCATTTTTATCCCTCTTCAGGCGCTTTAAAACGACGGCGCTTCTCTTCAAGCCCGCTCAAGCCTTCGCGGCGCTCGAGTTCAGCGAGCACATGCTCCGGACGCAACCCGTACTGTGCAAGCATGACCAGGCTGTGAAACCACAAATCCGCCGTCTCGTAAATGATGTCCTTTTTGCTTTCGTCCTTGGCGGCCATCACGCATTCCACGGCCTCTTCCCCGATCTTTTTCAAGACGCCGTCGGGAGCCTTGGAAAAGAGCTTGGCCACGTAGCTTTTCTGAGGGTTGCCGCCCCTGCGGGAATCAATCACATCAGCAAGGGCGGTCAGCACGCCCGAGACGTCGTGATCGGGCATCTGATCGGAAACCATTTCGTGATCAGCCATCGTCCATCCTCTCGAAATCGGATGCATCATCCGTGAAACAAAAACAAAAAGCCGCAGATGCTCATTATCGCAGGATCGCGGCATGTCGAACGAGGATTTTCAGCGGTTTGCCGCCGGGGAGGGCATCAGGCGGCAGACGCAAAAAAACCGCGAGCTCCGGACAAGGCGCTTCGCGGTTTTCACCTCACCAAGCCGCCGCTTGATGAGAAGGAATTTGGTGGCGCATCACGGACTCGAACCGCGGACACAAGGATTATGATTCCTCTGCTCTAACCGACTGAGCTAATGCGCCGTGAGAGCGGCATTATTTCAAAGGCTCTCCGACTTGTCAAGAGGCCGGCGGAAAAATTTTCCCCTTCCAACCCCTTACGACGCGAAGCAGCCGGCAAGAAGCCTCTCGACGCCGTAAAGCCGCATCAGGGAGCGCATCTTGTCGGGCACGCCCGTAATGTGCGGCTTCACTCCCTTGGCCTGCAGAACGCGCACCCAGGAAAGCAGTATCGACACCGAGGTCGAATCCACGCTGTGCACGCAGCTGAGATCAAGTTCGGCGTCGCCCCCGGCCGCTGCCGCCAGCACCGCCTTCTTGACGGAAACGGCATTGCCGCGGGTGATTTTTTCCGCACTTAGACGCATTTTGAGCCGCCTGCTCGTTCTTTTCCCGCATGGTCTTGATCAGGCCGTCAATGCCGGACTGGTTGGCCACGCTTGAAAACTGGGTGCGGTAGTTGTCCACAATCCAGATGCCTTCGACGTCGACGTCAATGATGCACCACTCGCCCTTTGTCTTCTTCAGGCGGTAGTTGATGCGCGTATCTGGCTTGCCGGGCGAAACGAGCAGCGTGCGCACAATAGCGTCGGTCTTGGTGGGCTTGACGCGGTTGGGCGCAAGCTTCACCGACTGATCCTTCACCGTGGCCAGGGCCCCGGAATAGACGCGGATGAGCTGCTCGCGAAACAAAGCCATCAACTCCTTGCGCTGCTCGGGGCTCGCCTGACGCCACTTGGGGCCGACCGCCGTGCGTGTCATGCGCTCGAAGTCGACCACCGGCATCACCTGCTCATCGACAAAGCGCTGCACGCGCGCCGGATCGGCCTTGCTGAGCTGGGAGTCGTTGCGGATGTCCTCAAGAATCTTGTTGCAGAGGTCAACCACCCACTGATCGGGCGAGTCATCCTTCGCGCTTGCCGCAGCAAGCGCACGCACCGCGGCGCTGCCCAACAACACTGCGGCGCCCGCAGAGGCCAGCAAGCGCCGTCTTGCAAACTTCACATTCATCATCGGTTACTGCTCCTTTGACTCGGCATCCGGCTGCTGCGCCTGATCCCCGTCGTCATATTCGTCCTCAAACTCGTCTTCCGGGAAGTCTTCGAGAGGCGGATTGCCGTCGTAGATGGCGTTGCGGCGGTTGCCCAGATAGGCTTCGCGCGCCATCAGGTACGGGTCGATGGCTCCCTTTAAGAGATCCGTCGCCGGCATCATGCGCAACCGGTAATCCACAGCGAGCACGCCCCAGGCGCCCCACTCAACCCATCCGCCGTCCAGCCAGGTCTGCGGAGCCGTCACGTAGTCGACGGCAAGGCTGCCGGTGTCGCGCACTGTCGACGGGCCCAAAAACGGAATGACGAAATACGGGCCGCTGCCCACGCCCCACACGGCAAGCGTCTGACCGAAGTCCTCCTTGCGCACCGGCTGGTTGGCGGCCGCCCCCGCCACGTCATACATGCCGCCCAGGCCGAGCGTTGTGTTGATCATCAAGCGAAAGAGGCTCACCAGCGCACTCTCGCCCTTGCCCTGCAGCGCATTGTTGATGGCGTTGGACGGCTCTCCCAGGTTGACATAGATGTTGCCGATGCGGCTGCGCACATATTCGGGCACGACGAATTCGTAGCCCTTGGCGATCGGCCGCAGCACATAGGTATCCATCTTTTGGTTGAACGCAAACGTGTTGCGGTTCAACTTCTCCCACGGATCGGACGGATCCTCACCGGCATTGTCAGGCACGGAAACACAGCCGCTCAAAGCTGCCGCCGCGGCCAGGCCCAGAAGAATCTTTTGCAGGGTTTTCATCGTTGTTTTTAAATTCTTATTTTTATCCACAGCTGCGGCGCACAGGCCGCAAGCTTAAAAACGTACGTTTAATCGGACGGTCCCTTTTCAGCAAACTGCAGCATGAACTGGCTGATCAGGTTTTCGAGCACCACGGCCGACTGCGTCTGCTCAAAGCGCGCGCCCGGCGTCATGTCTTCATCGGCGCCGCCCGCGGAAATCCCGATGTACTGTTCGCCGAGAAGACCGCTCGTGAGAATCTGCGCGGAGCTGTCGGCGGGGAACTTGTAGCCCGCATCGATCGTAAGCACCACATGCGCCTGGAAGGTCGACTGATCAAAGTTGATGCTCTTGACGCGCCCAACCACGACGCCGGCGCTTTTAACCGGCGCACGCGGCTTGAGACCGCCGATGTTGTCAAAGTTCGCGTTGAGCTCATAGGTCTTCGCATTGAAGCTGAAGGTGCTTAAGTTGGCCGCCTGCAGCGACACAAAAAGCAGGGCGAGAAACCCCAGCAGCACGAAGAGCCCCACACAAAATTCCACTGTCTTGCGTTCCATAGCCTTCACCAAAATTCGTGGAAAAAACGCATCTCCATCAAGAGAACATAAACGCCGTCATGATGAAGTCAAGCCCGAGCACCAAAAGCGAACTCACCACAACCGTGCGGGTGGTCGCCTGCGAAACCCCCTCGGGGGTCGGCCGGGCAATGTACCCCTGAAACAGCGCAATCAAGCCGACGGCGACGCCAAAGGCAATGCTCTTGATCACGCCGTTGACCACATCCGAGAAAAAGTCCACGCCGTCCTGCATCTGCGACCAGAAGGCGCCGTTGTCGGTTCCAATCAGCCCGACGCCGACAATCCAAGCGCCAATGATGCCGACGGCCGAGAAAATGATGGCGAGCACGGGCATCGAGATCACCGCACCGAGAAAGCGCGGGGCGATGATGCGCCGGATCGGATCCACGCCCATCATCTCCATGGCGGCAAGCTGCTCGCCCGAGCGCATGAGGCCGATTTCCGCTGTCAGCGACGTTCCCGCGCGTCCGGCAAAAAGCAGCGCCGCCACCACCGGCCCGAGTTCACGCATCAGCGACAGCGCCACCAGCACGCCGAGCGCCTGATCGCTGCCGTAGCGCACGAGCACGTAGTAGCCCTGCAGACCCAGCACGAAGCCCACAAAAAGGCCCGAGACGGCAATGATGGACAACGAATAGTTGCCGATGAAGTGCGTCTGCTGCGCAATCAGATAAAACCGCGTGAGCGCCCCCGGGATGCAGCGAAACACCTGAAGCGAGAAAAGCGCGAGACGCCCCACCGCCCGGACTTGACGGATGCAGTAGCGTCCGAGCCAGCACAAAAAGCGCACCAACAGATTCATACGCGCACTCCGAATTCTTCGGCTGCCGACCGGGCCGGATAATGAAACGCGACCGGGCCGTCGGGCAGCCCCTGCAGGAACTGCTTGACATAGGGATCGGTGGAAGCCGTCAGCTCTTCCGGGGTGCCGTGGGCGGCGATTCTTCCGGCGTTGACCATGTAGACGTAGTCGGTGATGGCAAATGTCTCGGCGACATCGTGCGTCACAATGATCGATGTGGCGCCGAGCGCATCGGAAAGCTTGCGGATCAGCTGGGCCGTGATGCCCATCGAGATCGGATCAAGGCCGGCAAAGGGCTCGTCATACATGATGAGCTCCGGATCAAGCGCAACGGCGCGCGCGAGCGCCACGCGGCGGGCCATGCCGCCCGAAATGGCGCTCGGCATCAGATCCGCGGCGCCGCGCAAACCCACGGCGTCAAGCTTCATGAGCACCAGGTCGCGGATCATCTCTTCATCAAAATCGGTCTGTTCGCGCAGGGGGAAGGCCACGTTTTCGAACACCGACATGTCGGTGAAAAGCGCGCCGAACTGAAAGAGCATCCCCATCTTGCGGCGCACGCGGTAAAGCGCGGCCGTATCGGCCGAGGCGATGTCCGTGTTCTGAAAAAGAATCTTTCCCTTCTGCGGCCGGATCAATCCGCCGATCAGCTTCAAGAGCGTCGTCTTGCCCATGCCCGATCCGCCCATGATGGCCACGACCTGACCGCGGCCGAAAGTGAGCGTGACGTCGTTGAGGATCACACGGCTGTTGCCGTAACTGAAAGTCACATCCTCAATGCTTAAAAAAGGATCCGGCAAAGACATATCTGACAAGCTGAAAAAAGGAGCGCAAACGGCTCCTGAACTCTCGTTCATCCACACAAGACTTCGTTGATTATCTCACGAATTCAAACGTGTTCAAGAGGTTCTTTTTAAACAATTGCAACCCGCGCGAAGCCGGCGGTTTCCAGCCTCAATCCTGCCCGGCGCGCATGGCCGCCGGAAGATAGCGGATCGGACGGGAAATGCCGAGCGCCTTAAGCCGCGGATCGTCATTGGGGATGATCTGAAAGCAGGAAACCAGCGCCTGCGGCAGTTCGCTTGCACGTCGGGTCTTCAAATCGATATAGACCCATTCCGTTGCGGCAACGCAACAAAGCTTTCCGTTGACCTTCATCGCATACCGGCGAAGGCTCATGCTGAAATGAAATTCCTGCACCCAGGTGTAGATCTCCACCGTGTCGCCAAGCCGGCAGTCGCGCAGATACTCAATCCAGTGCTTGCGCACAACCCAGACGCCATGCGCCTCTTTGAAGTAGCGCTCGGTGGGCCAGCCCGCCATCGCACTGCCTTCGCGTGCGGCCTGCTCCATCCAGCGCATATAAACCACGTTGTTGACGTGATTGAGTTCGTCGAGATCGTCGGCCGCAACCACGCGCTCGATTTTTGCAATTCCGTCAAACATCACGCCTGCGCCTTCTGAATGTCTGCCGCCGACATTGGAATTGGACGCGGCTGCTCGGCAAGCGGATCGTCGCAGCCGATCACCCGGCACATGTCCGCGCTCACCTCACGGCAGAGGTCGTGGCGGTTTTCACCAAAGCGCGGCTGAAGGATATGCACCTCCAGATGCAGGTCGTCCATTGTCACCACCTTCCAGAGGCACTCGAAAAGCCCGACGTCGCCCACATAGGCCGGCGTCGTCGTGATGTTTCCACCGCTTTTGTAGCGCAGCACCACGGGAATCACCTCGGCGTGCTGGCGCACGGCGCCCTCCATGAGATTGCCGTGCAGCTTCTTGAGCGCAAGACCGTCGGAGGTCGTCCCTTCCGGGAACATCAAAAGATTGCGCCCTTCCTGCAAAGCCCTGGCCATTGCCTCAGCCGTCTGAATGAGCGACTTGCGGTTGCCGCGCTCAATGAAAACCGTGTCGACCGAACTGGCAATAAAGCCGAAGACCGGCCAGCGGGCGATCTCGGCCTTGGCGACGAAAGCCGACGGAAACACGCTGTTGAGCGCAAAAATGTCGAGAAACGAAATATGGTTGCAGACAATGAGCCTGCCGACCGATCCGGGGGTTCTGCCGCTGTCGCGAACACGCGCGTCACCCTCGTAGGCGCCCACCACGTCGAGCTTGACGCCCAGCCAGCGCAGGATTCTTGCCGACCACCGGCGGATGACCCGGCCCTTTGCTTCAGGACTCGAAAAGGGGAAAACGCCAAAAATGATCACAAAGCAGCACACGACGTAGACAAACACCAGCACAAAGCGCGCTGCTCCAATCAGTGCATTCATGAACCACCTTCTGCTATTTGAACCGCTGCGGGCGTCATTTCCGGACAGCCCTCGTCAAACCACTGCTGCAGGATCACCGCCGCCGACTTGTCGTCAAACGCCTTTCCGGCCTCCTCCACGACAACCGAGGAAAAGCGTTCGTCCGTCATGAAAACGGGAAGGCGAAAGCGCCCGTACAGGCGTTTTGCAAAGTTCAGCGCCATGAACGTTGCGGGTTCCCCCGTGCCGTCGCGGCGCGTGGGCAGCCCCACAACAAGCGCCGCAGGCTGCCACTCGGCAATGAGTCCGGCCACAGCCTGCCACTTCGCTTCGCGCCCTTTGGCGGCATCGATGATGAGAAGCGGGCGTGCCGAGGCCGAGAGGGTGGCCCCCACCGCCACGCCGATGCGCTTTTCGCCAAAGTCAAATCCTAAAACGATCCCTTCCACCATCTTTTCGTTCAATGCCGCTGAAGGCACGCAGCCAGGAAAGTACCAATTCTAGCCAGCGTCCGGGTCCTCAAACCGTCCGGCGCATCAAATTCGGCACCGGGCGGGACTATGATGCCACTGCCTTTTGTCACTCTTCATTTTCCGGACAGTCGCCATGGTTGAAAACGTTCTCGAAAAACTCTGTGAAAAATTCGACGCCGGCCGCGCCCGCTACCGCGTCCTGCATCATCCGGCCGGAGACCGCTCCAGCGAATCGGTCGCCAAGGTGCGCGGCACCGAAATCGGACAGGGAGCCAAGGCGCTTGTGTGCATGGCCAAGGGAAACGGCGTCAAGCAGTATGTCCTCGCGGTTCTGCCCGCCGACCAGCAGGCCGACCTGAAAAAGCTTGCGCAGGCGCTTGGCGCAACGCGCGCAGGCCTGTGCAGCCCCGGGGAGGTCATGGAACTGACCGGCTGCATTCTCGGCGCCGTTCCGCCCGTGTCCTTCCACGAAAAGCTGCTTCTTGTGGCCGACCCCACGCTTTTCACCCGCTACGAGGAGCTTGCCTTCAATGCCGGTGCACGCGACGTCTCCATCATCATCAACACCGAGGACTTCCACCGCATTGCCGCCCCCAGGGAAATCTCCTTCATCAAAGAATCCGAACCCGCTGAAATCGCCTAGAATTCGCCGCCTTTGGTGCAGCTGCGCGCCAAAGGCGTTCACCTTTTCTCCCCTTTTCAAATGCCGCACATCGATTTTGCAACCATCCTGAGCTCAGCCTTGACGCCGATTACGCTCATCTCGGGCGTCGGCCTGCTGCTGATGGCCATGTCCGCCCGCTACGCCCAGGCCTGCGATCTCGTGCGCGCCAATCTCCGTCAGCAGAGTCTCCTGCCGGACTTTGACGCCTCCATCGAAGAGCGCCTCATTCTCAACTACCACCGCGCCGAACTGCTGCGCAAAGCCATTCTTTTTGTCGTGCTCTCGGCGGCAAGCTCGGGTCTGCTCGTGCTTTCCATCACGCTCGAAGGCATGTTCGGGTTTGACCTGCTGATCCTCAAGCACGTGCTGCTCTTGTGCTGCGTCGGGCTGATCGTCGTCTCAACCGTGTACTTTGCACTTGAAGTCACGACCTCGCTGCGCGCACTCAAGCTGCACAAGATGGAAGAAAGCGAAATCCGTCCTCATCACAACAAACATTAACGCAACGACGCCATGAACCACATTGACTTTGCCTTGATTTTGAGTTCGGCCTTGACGCCGATTACGCTCATCTCCGGCGTCGGCCTGCTGCTGATGACGATGTCGGGACGCTACGCCCACACCACTTCCCGCGTGCGCCAGCTTCTGTACGCCGACGAAATGTCCGGCGGCACGGATCCCGCGCTTGCCGAAGCCATTGAGCTCATCTTTCACCGGGCCGAACTGCTGCGAAAAGCCATCCTCTATGTTGTGCTGTCGGCGGCCTGCTCGGGGCTGCTCGTTCTCACAAGCGTGCTCGACGCCATCTTCGTGCTGGATCTCGACACGCTCAAGCACATCTTTTTGCTTGCCTCGGTGGCCATGATCGTCGTGTCCACCACGTATTTCTCGCTTGAGGTCGGCATCTCGCTCAAAGCGCTCGGCATGAGCGTGCATCACTGAAGACGGCTGCCACCGGCGAACAAAAAAGCGCCCGGAGGCGCTTTTTTGTTCGCTGCAGACTTACTGCGCTTTATTGAGCAGGCTTGTCAGCCTCCCCGACTGCGGGAGCTTGAACCGGAGCGGGGGCTGGCGCCGGCGCCGGTGCGGCAGACGGCTGCACGGGCTGCTCAGCAGACGGGGAAACGGGCTCGGGAGCCTTTTGAACCGGCTTTGCCGCCGTGCTCTTTTTAGCCGGCGCCTTGCGGGGCTTTGCGGCGGAAGTCTTCTTGGGGACTTCCTGCGCGCTCTCCGAAGCTGCGCCAGCGGCCTGCCTCTGCGGGGCGGCCTTTTCCTCCTGCGTCTTGCGGGCTGCGCTCCTGCGGGGCGCCGTCTTTGTCGCGGCAGCAGTCTTGCGGACGCCCGTGGTGCGGCGGGGTTTCGCTGCCTTGGGCTTTTCGGCGGGCTCCTCCACGCTCTGCGCTGCAGGAGCCTCGGCGGCCGCCGCCTCCTTCACCGGCTTGGGAGCGGCTTTTGCGGCAGGCTTTCTGCGGGGCTTGGCCGCCTTCTTTTCCGGTTCGGCGGAAGGCTGCGCAGCGGATTCAGCAGCAGGCTGCGCGGCCTTTTGCTCCGTCTTCGCAGCCGTGCGTTTGCGGGCGGGCTTTTTGGCGGATTTGGCCAATGCTGCTTTTTCCGCCTTCTGCTTTTCCTTCACCTTCTCTTCGAGGTAGGAGAGCCCCTCCTGCACCTCGCTTAAGAAAGCGAGCAGCGCCACGCGGCTGCGGCGGACGGCGCGAGCCGTCTCAAATTTCTCCTTGAGCAGCTCCACGGCGTCGCGCAGCGTGATTTTCTTGAGAACCGCACTCATGCGCTTTTCAATTTCAGCCGCCGAAAGTCGGGAGGCCGCCGGAGCTGCTTGAGGACCGGCTTCATGCAGATCAACCGTCTTGACGGGCGCGGGCCGCACGGCGTCGGCATCATCCTCGAGATTGACGGTTTTGACAGGAGCTTCACCTTCAGGACGCATCGTGGTCCAGTCGTAGTCGAGCGCCTTGCGGCTTTTGGCCATGCTTTTCTTTCCAAGCCATTCAAAAAAAGCTCTGACTTTCTGCAAAATCATTTTTTCTCGCTCCTTGGTCTGCAGGTCCGGCGCACGGTTGCCCGCGGCTGCTTCAAACAAGCGCCGACTAGCACGAGTCTACACCAGGCTTGCCGCGCTTTTGCCGGGCGCGGCGGATTCTGCCCCCAAGCCCTGAAAAGGTGATGCGTTCTTCAGACGGCGCTTGACGCCGCAAGCTGCGCAAACGCCTGCTCAAGGTCGGCAATCAAATCCCGGGGATTCTCCAGCCCCACGGAGATGCGCACCATGCGGCCGAAGGGCGATTGACGAGCCGTGCGCTTGCCGTAGCCCGGAATGAGCAGACTCTCAAATCCTCCCCAGGAGTAGCCCCGTCCGAAAAGCTTGAGCGCGTCGATCATCGGCGTGAGCCTTCCGTCGTATTCAGGCTTGAACACCACTGAAAAGAGTGGAGTTGCGCCCGTAAAGTCGCGCTTGAAAATCGCATGATCGGGGTGGCTTTCCAGGGCCGGCCACAAAATGCGCTCGACCTGAGGCTGGGCCTCAAGCCATTCGACGATCCTTCTTGCGCCCGCACAGGCGGCTTCAATTCTTGCCTTCATCGTGTGCAGCCCGCGAAAAGCCATGTAGACATCGTCCGGCGTGGCGGTCTGCCCAAGGGTCGTCACGGCGTCAAACACCCTGGGCCAGGCGCGTTCATTGCAGCACACCACCCCCATCAAAATGTCGGAGTGTCCGGCAATGTACTTCGTTGCCGCATGCATCACCACATCCACGCCGACCGACAGGGGCTTGAAGTAAAGCGGCGTCGCCCAGGTGTTGTCGATCGCGCTCCAGACGCCGTGTTCGCGGCATTTGGCGGCGATGGCGGGAACGTCCGGCAGCTCAAAGCTGTGCGAGCCCGGCGTTTCCATCATCACAAGCGTCGTGTTGGGCTTGAACTTCTTTTCGATGTCCGCGCCGATGTGGGGGTCGAAAAACTCGACCTCCACGCCCATTTTGGCAAGAATCTTTTCGGCGAAGTCGCGCGTCGGCCCGTAGATCGTGTCCATGAAAAGCGCGTGGCAGCCGGCATGCACGAAGGCAAAAAGCGGCGTTGTGGTGCTTGCGAGCCCCGAGGAAAACGCCCAGACGCCCGCTGCGCCCTCAAGTTTTTTCATCGCATCGTAAAAAGCCTGGTGCGTTTCCGTGCCCCAGATGCCGTAGGTGGGCACGTCTTCAATCAGACGGTTGCGGTTTTCTTCACGCTTGATCATGTCCGCAACGGACTCGTGCAGCACGGTCGAGCCCTTGACAATTGGCGGGTTGACGTAGCGATGCTCCTTATTGCGGTGACGCCCCGCATGCACCAGAAGCGTTGCGTCGGAAAATGCGCCGTCTTTCTGTTTCATCGTTGTCTGCCTCTTCTTGTTGTCAAAAGTTCAAGCCCCTTTTCTAGCGGCGAACGTCCTGCGGAGCCACAAACTCCCGCACGATCCGCGTCACGTCGCGCCCGTAGCGGTCAAGCTTCACCTCGCCCACACCGCTTGCCCGCGAGAGCTGATCAAGATTGACCGGCCGGCGGCGCACGATGTCTTCGAGCGTGGCATCGGTGAAAACCTGATAGGGCGGCTTGCCGCTTTCGGCGGCCGTCTCCCTGCGCCAGCGCTTGAGCTCTTCAAACAAGAGCTTGTCTTCGCCGTTCATCTCGCCGAAAAGCTGCCGGCGCCTGCGCGAGCGCTTCTGAATCTGGCGGATGAAAATGTGCTCCTCGCCCTTGAAAAGTCCGCGGGCCTGCCCGATCGTGAGTCCGCCCATGTTGTGCGGCTCCACCCGGACGATGTCGCGCGCAATGAGCTGCCGCAGGATCCGGCGCCACTGCTCGGCCGACAAATGTCTGCCGATGCCGAAGGTCGAGAGCTTGTCGTGGCCGTTTAAAAGCACCCGGTCGGTCGCTTCGCCCTGCAGCACCTCGATGATGTACTTTGCGCCATAGCTTGTGCCGGACTGCGACACGCGCCAGATGCAGCTTGCCAGCCGCTGGGCGTCCTCCGTCACATCCTGCATCTTGGGCGGCTCAAGGCAGTTGTCGCAGTTGCCACACGGACCAGACTCCTCGCCGAAGTAGCGCAGAATCATCTGACGGCGGCATCCGGCGGTCTCGGCAAGCGCAAGCATCGCTTCAAGTTTGGCGCGCGTGAGCCGCGCGTACATTTCGTCGGCCCCGCTCGATTCGATCAGGCGGCGCTGATTGACGGCGTCCACCAGCCCGTAGGCCATCCAGGCGTCGGCGGGCTTGCCGTCGCGCCCGGCGCGCCCTGTCTCCTGAAAATAGTTTTCAATGCTCTTGGGCATGTCCATATGCGCCACAAACCGCACGTCGGGCTTGTCAATGCCCATGCCGAAAGCAATGGTGGCCACCATCACAACGCCGTCTTCGCGCAGAAACGTCTTGAGATTGGCGTCGCGCTCTTCGTGCGGCATGCCGGCGTGATAGGGCAGCGCCCGGATGCCGCGGGCACAGAGCTCCTCGGCAATCTCCACGGTTCTGGCGCGGTACATGCAGTAGACGATGCCGGCTTCCGCAGGGTGCTCCTCGCGGATGAATTCAACGAGTTCGTTCAACGTGGCCGCATCGGACTGCTTTTCGGCCACACGGTAGCGGATGTTGGGCCTGTCAAAGCTTGCAACGAATTCGCGTGCGTTGACCAGCAGTTTTTCGCTGATTTCACGGCGGGTGTTGAGGTCCGCCGTTGCCGTGAGCGCCACGCGCGGCACCGCCGGCCACTTTTCACGCAAAATCGACAGCGCCCCGTATTCGGGACGGAAATCGTGCCCCCACATGGACACGCAGTGCGCTTCATCAATGGCGAAAAGCCCCAGCTTGAGGCGGCTTAAAAGGTCGAGCATCGAGGGCATCACAAGCCGCTCGGGCGCGACATAAAGCAGCTTGATGTCGCCTGCGGCAAGCCTTCGCTGCACATCGCGCTGCTCGGGCCAGCTCAAGGTGGAATTGAGAAAAGCCGCGGAAATGCCGAGCTCTTCCAAACCGGACACCTGATCGGCCATCAGCGCAATCAAGGGGGAGACCACCACCGTCACGCCCTCGCGCATGAGTGCGGGAATCTGGTAGCACAAGCTCTTGCCGCCTCCGGTGGGCATCAGCACCAGCGCGTCGCGGCCGCCCGCAAGCGTCTCGATCACGTCGGCTTGAAAACCCCGGAAGTCTTCCAGCCCGAACACCCGGTGCAGGATGTCGCGGGCCCGCTCAATGGTCGTTAATTCAGTCAAATCGCAATCCAAACAAAAATTTGCGGCGCGATTCCTTTCAGAGCCGCGCCGCGCGAACCTCGTTAGAGGCGGATTCTAGCCGGTTGTCAAACGTCCTTGAGCTCCTCGGCCACTTCCGCGTCCTCCTGCTTCTTGAGTCTCTGCATCCGCATGCAGGCCGCCGCCGTAAAGAGCGCGTCCGAAGAGGAATTGAGTGCCGTTTCGCAGGAGTCCTGCACCACACCAATCACAAAGCCCACGGCCACCACCTGCATGGCAAGCGTGCTGTCCAGGCCGAAAAGCGAGCAGGCCAGCGGAATGAGCATGAGCGAGCCGCCCGGCACACCGGCTGCGCCGCAGGCGCACAGGCTTGCCGTCACGCACAAAAGCACCGCCGTCGGAATGTCGACTGTCACGCCCATCGTGTGCGCCGCGGCCAGACTCAAAATCGTGATCGTGATGGCCGCGCCCGCCATGTTGATCGTGGCGCCGAGCGGAATGGAGAGCATGTAGACGGTTTCATCGAGACCGAGCTTTTTGCAAAGCGCGATGTTGACCGGGATGTTGGCCGCCGATGAGCGGGTGAAGAAAGCCGTGATGCCGGACTCGCGAAGCGTCTGCAGCGTGAGCGGGTACGGATTGCGGCGGATGCAGAACCAGACGATGATCGGGTTGAGCACCAGCGCCACAAAGAGCATGCTGCCCACCAACAGTGCAAGCAGCTGGGCATAGTTGACGAGAAGCCCCAGGCCCTCGGCGGCAAACGTGTTGGCCACCAGGCCGAAAATGCCAATCGGCGCGCAGCGGATCACAACGCGCACGATGAATTCCACGCCGTCGGAGATGTCATTTAGCACCTGACGGGTGGCGTCGCTCGCCTTGCGGATGGCAGCGCCCAAACCCACGGCCCAGAAAAGGATGCAGATGTAGTTGCCTTCCATGAGCGCCTTCACCGGGTTGTCAACCACGCTGACCACAAGGTTTTTCAGCACTTCGCCGATGCCGCCCGGAGCGGCCACTTCCTTGGCGTCGGTGATGAGATTCACCGAGACCGGGAAAGCAAAGAAGGCGATCACGGCCGTCGTGGCGGCGGCAAAGGTGCCCACAAGATAGAGCACCAGAATCGGACGCATGTGCGCGGCCGTGCCGGACTGATGATTGGCAATGGCTGCGGCCACCAGCACGAAGACGAGAATCGGAGCCACAGCCTTCAATGCCGATACGAAAAGGGTGCCGAGAAGGCTCACGGACTGCGCGGCCGAGGGGGCAATACAGGCAAAGATGATGCCGAGCACCAGGGCGACGACAATCTGCTTGACAAGGCTGCCGCCCAGAATCAAAGGCATGGCCCTGTGCATCAGGCGCCGGGGTTTATGGTTCATCGGGGTTCTCCCTGAAAAAATTGAGTCATTGCCCGTATTGTGACCGTTTCATGACAAAAAGGCTCTAAGCAATACGCCTCAAGCAACGCCGATTTCGTTAAGAAACCGTGCTTCAACCGCCTTTTTTGACAGCTTTCACGACAAAGTCCGTCACCAGCGTCTCGCCGGTTTGGGGATCGACGACGGTTTTGAGCACCTTGGTCTGCACCGCGGCGCCGAGCGCTTCAAGCACCGCAGCGTCCCAGCCGGGGCGCACGGCGCGGCTTAACGGCAGGCCGGCGGCGATGTTGTCGATGATCGAGCCGTCGACGCCGAGCATCTGATGGTCGCTGCGCTCATTCCAGGGACGGTGCACGCGCGCATAGCGTTCGTCAAAAAGATAGCTGTAGTGGTTGCCGTCAAAAACAAGGAGCAGGCCGCCGGGCTTGAGCACCCGCAGCCACTCGCGGTAGCCCTGCTGCGGATCCTGCAGGTTCCAGACGAGGTTGCGCGAGCACACGCAGTCAAAGGCCGCTTCAGCAAAGGGAAGGTTCTGCGCGTCGCCCAAAACCGTCTCGACGGCAGCGCCCGCCTTCCGCGCCCTTTCGGCGGCCTTCTGCAGCATGCCGCGGCTGGCGTCAAAGGCGGTGACGGCAAAGCCTCTTGCCGCAAGCATCACGGAGAAAAAACCGGGGCCGCAGCCGACGTCAAGCACCCTGCCGCCGGCGGCGGCCTCTTCAAACCACGGAAGGTACTGCGCCTGCAGCTGCCGCCCGACTTCACCGTCGACCTGCAGCGAATACCCCTCGGCGCGCTGATCCCAATAGCCGGCGATCTGCCCGAGCACCGCCGCGTTGTCTGCTGATGTTTTCACACGAAATCCTCCTTTCTTCATATGCTACGGCAAAACAGCCGGCCGCGCCCGCGCCGCTTAAGATTTGAAGAGCGTTCTCATTGCGAAGTCTTTTCAGTATCATCAGGCTTGTTTTTCAGAAGGCCCGACCACCTTTCCCGTCCCGTCCATATGAAGCTGCCGTCCCGACTGGCGTTTGTGTATGCCTGCATCTTCCTGGATGCATTGGGCATCGGCTTCATCATCCCCGTGCTGCCGCGCCTGGTGGGTGTTCTGGCGGCCACGCGCGATGAGCAGACCTGGTGGTACGGGCTCATCATGCTGAGCTACGGCATCATGCAGTTTCTGGCCGCCCCGGTGCTGGGCGCGCTTTCCGACAGAATCGGGCGGCGTCCGGTGCTTTTAAGCGGCATCTTCGGCCTTGGCGTCATGTTCATCGTCCCGGCCGTGAGCAGCTCGCTTGCCGCGATTCTCGCAAGCCGCATCGTGGGCGGCATGCTCTCGGCCAATATGTCGGTGGCGCAGGCCTATATTGCCGACGTCACCTCGGGCTACGAACGGGCGGCGGCCTTCGGCCGGATCGGCGCGGTCTTCGGCGCCGGCTTTCTGATCGGCCCTGCACTCGGAGGCGTTCTCGGCTCAAGCGACCCGCAGCTGCCCTTCTTCGCGGCCAGCGTGGTGACGCTGCTCAACTTCCTCTACGGCTTCTTTGCCCTGCCTGAATCGCTTGTCAAGCCAAGCACCGAGCCCTTCTCCTTTGCCCGCAGCAACGCCTTCATGAGCCTTATCAGCCTGATCAGGCATCCCGGCGTGCGGATCTTTGTGCTCACGCTTGCGTTTTTCAGCCTCGCCAACAGCCTCATGCAGTACTCCTGGGCGCTTTACACGGAGTTTCGCTACGGCTTTACGCCGCGGGAAATCGGTCTCACCATTTTCGGCCTGAGCCTGGGCATTGCCGTCGTGCAAGGGTTTTGCCTGCAGAGGCTTCTCGCCTACGTCTCGCCGGTCAAGCTCACGCTTGTGAGTCTGGCGCTGGGCTGCCTTTTTCTGACTGCCGTGGGCTTGAGCAGCTCGGGGCTTGCCGCAAGCCTCTTTTTCTGCCTGTACGCCCTTGCGGCCGCCGTCACACCCCTTTTGTCAGGCGCCGTGAGCCGCCGCATGCCAGTGAACGTGCAGGGCGCAGCCATGGGAACAGTGAGTTCGGTGCACTCGCTCATGGGCGCCATTGCCCCGGCCTTCACCACGCCGATGCTGATGAGCGCAAGCCATCACGCGGGCGACGTGCTCGCGGGGCTGCCCTTTTTCGGCGCGGCGCTTTTGTGCCTGGCCGCCCTCATTGCCTTTGCCGCCGCCTCCGGCAGGCTGCTTGCCGAGGAAAAAGAGGAGGAGGACGTCTTTCTGGAAGACTGACGACCCCTCTTTTCCTTCTGCGGCTGTCTGCGCCTATGCGCCAAGGGCGTGCATCTGCTTGAGCGCCTTCAGAATCTTTAAAAGCTGCTCGCCAGCCACGGTTCTGCCCTTCGGGCACAAAAGATTCGGGTAGATCTGCCGCAGCAGTTCGGGCGAAGAAGCCGACATCACCAGGCAGGGCGAGAGGATTGCAAGCATTACGGCTTCGATTTCTGGCCCCTCGTCGGGAACGCCCAGGTAGGCTGCGATCACCCGGCGGATGATCGTCACGCGCTGTGTGCCGCGCGAGCGGGCGACCTCGAGGAATTCATCGGAGGGCCCCGTGAACACCTCGCGCGCCCACAGGCCGATGTGCCAGTGGCTGCGCCCGCGCACGCTCATCAAAATCGTGTTGAGCAGGCGCTTGACCTTTTCGAGCGGCGCGACGTCGCCGAGCAGAAACTGCTCGAGCTTTTCGTCGATGATGCCTTCGGGAATCTGACGGACCACCTCGCGGTAGAGCTCGTCGCGCCCGCCAAACCAGTAGTTCACGCTCGCGGCGCTCACACCGGCCAGCTTGCAGACATCCTTGGCGCGGACCGAACTCCAGCCGTGCCGTGCGGCCAGAATGCCTGCTGCGTCAATCAAGGCCTGCCGAGTCGCCTGCCCGTCGGTGCGGGCCTTTGCCGATTCTTTTCTCATAGTCGTTTTTTGAAGTAGTGATACGCAAGGGGAAGACTGACGGCCGCCGTTGCAGCCGCAGGAAGCATGGTGAGGATGACGTTGGACCAGTCCGCGTCGGCGAGATACACCCTTCTCACAGCGACGAGGGCAAAACGCAGCGGATCAGCCCAGGTGAGCAGCCGGATGACTTCGGGCATGTTTGCCACGGGACTGAAGAGCCCCGAGAGAAGCACCATCGGCACTAGAATCACGAAGGCGATCAAAAGTCCCTGCTGCATGGTTTTGCTGTAGGCCGAAATGGCAAGCCCGAGGCCAGCCACCGCCAGCACGAAAACCGTGAGCACGGCATAGATCTTGATGATGCTGCCCGCCACGGGGATCTCAAACCAGAAAACGGCGATCAGAAAAATCAAAGTGCTCTGAAACAGCCCTATCGCCACCGGCACCGCCGCTTTGCTCGCAAGCAGCTCTCCCGTTGTAAAGGGCGTCACCAGAAGCTGCTCAAAGGTGCCCATCTCGCGCTCGCGCGCCACCGAAAGCGCGGAAAGCACCATGATTTCGAGCATCGAGAGCGTCACAATGAGCCCGGGCAGAATGAACCACTGTGTGAGGTTGTTCGGGTTGTAGAGGTAGCGGATGCTCTCAAAGACGCCTGGCGAACCCGAGGCGTCGGCAGCGATGATCGAGAGGTAGCCCGCAGCAAGCTGCGCCGTGGTTGAGTTGCGGCCGTCGATCACAACCTGCACCGGGGCGGGGCCGCTCTTTTGCAGTCGTTGGGCGTAGTCGCTGCCGATCACCAGCACAACAAGCGCACGGCCAGAATCGATGGCGCGTGAAATCTCCGAAGTGCTCTGCAGCGTCATCACCCGGTCAAAGACGGCGCTGCCGTCGACAGCGCGCACCAGATCGCGGCTCTGGCTGGTGTGGGACATATCCAAAAGCGCATACGGCGCGTAGTCCAGATTGAAGGTGGCCACGTAGCCGAACAAAATCACATAAAGGATGATGGGCGCCACGAGAATCATGCGGCTCGTGCGGTCCTTGATCGTCGTCAGAAGCTCCTTGACGAGCAGCGCCCGGAAGCGGACGCTGCGGTTAAACAGCGCTCGCAGGGTCATTTTCGAAGCCTCTTCTGACAGAAAAAGTACGCCGCCGCGAAAGCCGACGCCGCAAAAAGGGCGAGCACAGTCATGTTGCGGAAAACCAGATCCTGCATGCCGCCCGTCAAAAACCCGTTTTTCAGGAGCTCCAGGTAGTAGACGGGCGGAAGACAGTGCGCAAGCGCATCGGCCCAGGCCGGAGCCGAGCGCAGATCAAAAATAAAGCCCGAAAGGATCACCGCCGGCAGAAAGCTCACGAGCACCGTGATCTGGGAGGCCAGAAACTGCGAGCGCGTGGCGCCGGAGATGACAAGCCCCAGGCCGAGCCCCATGAGCAGATACAGTGCGGAACTTGCAAACACAATGCCAAAGCCGCCGCGCAGCGGCACGTCGTAAAGCCACAGGGCGGCGGCCATGCACAGCCCCCAGCCGAGCATGCCGAGGCAAAAGTAGGGAAGCGTTTTGCTCACCAAAATGGCCGAGGGCGCAGCGGGCGTGGCGATCATCGCCTCCATCGTCCCGCGCTCCCACTCGCGCGCAAGCACAAGACTCGTCATCATGCAGCCGGTGAGCGTGAGCACGATGACAAAAAGCCCGGGGACCAGATACCAGGTGCTGATCACGGATTCGTTGAACCAGATGCGCGGCACAACCACAACCCCTGCGCCCCCGGATTCGCCGGCAATCGCCCCGCCGGCCACGCCCGTGACGGCGTTCACGATCATGGTGGCGCGCGGCGCATCGATGCCGTCGACCAGAATCTGCCGGGAGACGGCCGGAGCGTTCGACTTCTCAAAGACGGCGAGCGCTTCAATGTCAAAATCCTCCAGCGCCTTGAAGGCGGCGCTGCGCGAGGTGAAAACGCGCGTCTGAAAGCTTTTGTTGGCAACAAGCCCCTGCGTCATCCGCTCGGTCTGCGCCGTGCGTTCGGCGTCGACCACCCCGAGCCGGATGTTGCGCACGTCAAAGGAAATGCCGTAGCCAAAAAGCACGATCAGCATCACGGGCATGACAACGCCCAGCAAAATGGCGCTTTTGTCGCGCAAAATTTGACGCAGCTCCTTGAGCGTGAGCGCCGCGGCGTGCATCGTCCATAAGCGAAGGCCCTTCATCGCGCCTCCCCTTTCCCGCCGCGGGCGCTTTCGACAATCCGGATGAAGGCTTCATTCATCGTAAGCGATCCGCCGCGCACGCTTGAAGGGGTTCCCAGCACCAGGCACCTGCCGGCATCCTGAATGAGGATCTGGTCGCAGTAAAGCGCCTCCTCCATGAAGTGCGTGGTCACAATCACGGTCGTGCCGCCGCCCGCCAAGGCCGTCACCCAGCGCCAGAAGCGCCGCCGCGTCGGGATGTCCGCACCGCTTGTGGGCTCATCCAGAAAAAGAATCTGCGGCCGGTGCAGGAGAGCCGCGGCCATTGAAAGCCGCTGCTTAAAGCCCCCCGAGAGCGTTCCGGCGGGTCGCCCGGCAAGTTCAGACAGACCGAAGGCCTGCTCGATCTGCCGCACGCGCTCGCGGCCCCGCGATCCCGTCAAGCCATAGGCGCCCGCAAAAAACGTGAGGTTTTCCCGCACGGTAAGCCCCGGGTAAAGCGCAAAGCGCTGCGACATGTAGCCGATCAGCTCTCTGGCCTTCTCCCGCATCCGCCGCACGTCGACGCCCGCCACCGTCAAACGCCCTTCGGGAACCTCCAGCAGGCCGCACAGCATTTTGAAGGTCGTGGTCTTGCCCGCCCCGTTGGGGCCGAGCAGTCCGAAGATCTCCCCCTGACGCACATCAAAGTCGGTCTTGTCAACAGCCACGAAATCGCCGAAGCGGCGCACCAGCGATCGGGCGCTGATCACAATCTGCGCATCCGCTGCAGCCGTTCTGCCTGCCACTGCAGGCATGGCCTCCCCCTCAAGCCGCCAGTCGCCCAAAAACGCATTGCGCAGCACCATGTAGCCGTCTTCCAGCAAAGGCTTGCGGCTGGAAAACCGAACCTCGGGAAAGCGCTTTTGCAGCATCTGCTGCGTCACGCCCTCCTGCGCGAGCACCCGAACGCCGGCGGCTTCAGGAACAGCGTCAAGCACAAGCTGCGTGTCGGCCAAAAGACGATCCTGCAGTTCGCGCACCGGGCGCTGCGGCGCACCCTCCTCGGCAAAAAACGTCCGGCCGCGGGCATTGTCTGCAATGGCTGCGGGCGTACCCGAGGCCTGCAGGCGCCCTTCTTCGAGCACCATCACCTGGTCGCACAGCGCCGCCTCATCCATGTAGGTTGTCGCCACCACGATGAGCATCGACCGGCTTTGTGCGTTTTTGCGCAGAATCCGCCACAAATCCCTTCGGGAAAGGGGATCAACTCCAACCGTCGGCTCATCGAGAAGCAGAATCGACGGGCGGTTTAAAAGGGCACAGGCAAGTCCGAGCTTCTGCTTCATTCCGCCCGAGAGCTTTCCTGCGGCGCGCCGCGTAAAGGCCGTCAGCCCGGTCATCTGCAAAAGCTCTGCGGTGCGCTCACGACGTACTTTTTCGGACAGTCCGAAAAGATCGGCGTAAAGCGCAAAGTTTTCTTCGACGCTCAAGTCTTCATAAAGCCCGAAGCGCTGCGGCATATAGCCGCACAGCCGCTGCAGACGCGCAAGATTTTTCGAATAAAGGCTCTCGCCGTGGATGAGCACTCGCCCTGCCGTGGGCTTGAGAATGCCGGCGGCCATGCGCATGAGCGTGGTTTTGCCTGCTCCGTCGGCCCCGACCAGCGCAACAAGGCTGCCCGCGGCAAAGGCGCCGTTCACGGGCCCCGCGATGAGCCCCACGCCCTTTTCCGAGCGGCTAACGTTTTCAAAAACAAGCGCCGCTGCGCGGTCTGCTGCCGGGGGCGGGTCGCTGTGCATCATCACCTATTGAACCTCAGCAGGAATCCTCACCGTGGCGGGCATGCCAAGCCGCAGCCTTCCCTGCGGATCCTCAACCACCACGCGCACTTCGTAGACCAGGCTCGTGCGCAGCGCCTCGGTCTGCACGGTCTTGGGCGTGAACTCGGCCACGGTAGACACAAAGCCGACGATCCCCGCAAAGGGCGTCTGGGGGAAGCTGTCCGAATACACCTCTACCTTCATGCCGGGAGCGATTTTGTCGAGATTGACTTCATCAATCCAGGCTCTCACCCAAAGCGGCTGCATCAGAGCCATTTCAAACACGGGCGCAGCCGACGAGGCCATATCGCCCTTTTCCTTGAGGCGGCTGCGGATGAAGCCGCGGCTTGGCGCCTTGAGCGCGCAGTTTTCCCACGCGCGCTCGGCTTCGCGCACCATGGTCTCTGCCAGCGCCACGTTGGCGCGCGCCACATCAATCTGCTCGATGCGGGTTCCGGCAAGAAGCAGATCCAGATTCCGCTTGGCGGCAAGCGCCTGCGCCCGCTGCACCCGCGCCTGCGAGCACGCTTCATCGACAAGCTGCTCGGTTGTTGCGCGACCGAGCTTTTTCTGCCGGCTGCAGATGCGTCCGGAAAGATCGGCCGACGCTTCAGCCGCCTTCCAGCTGGCACGCGCCGCGTCGATCTCCTCCTTGCGCGAGCCGGCCAGCAGCAGATCAAGCTCCTTGCGGCGCACCGCAAGCGTGGCCTGCGCATTGGCGAGCGCAATGCCATATCGCCGGTCCTCAAGGCGCGCGAGCAGCTGTCCGGCCTCCACGGCCTCGCCTTCCTCAACGAGCACCTCTTCGATGCGGCCGGCCTCTTCAAAGGCAAGATCGACGGTGCGCATGTCGACGCTGCCGTAGATCTTGAGCCCGTCCTGCCGCTCTCCCTCGGCGTACAGCGCGTATCCCGCCGCCGCGGCTGCAGCGCAGATCAAAACAACGACAACCGCCAGCATCGTCCGCTTCGGCATTGCATCGCTCCCCCATCCTGAACAAGTCCCCGAATTCTAATTGAGATTTGAAGTCGTACGCACAAAAAAGCCGGCCGGAAAACACAGCAGATTTCCGGACCGGCCAGTGACTGCGGGCAGGAACCCTTAGATGTCCTCGCTCACCATGTCGATTGCACCGCACGGGCACTCGTTGGCGCAGATGCCGCAGCCCTTGCAGTAGTCATAGTTGAACTTGAACTTCTTGCCGGGACCGAGCTTGATCACGGCATTGTCCGGACACACGCCGTAGCAGTTGTCGCACTCAAAGCAGTTGCCGCAGCTCATGCAGCGGCGCGCCTCAAACAGTGCGTTTTCCTCAGTCAGACCGTGCTGGACCTCGTCAAAGGTCGTCGTACGGCGGGCAAGGTCAAGCATCGGACGCACGGTCTTGGGCGCATCGGCGTAGTACCAGGTGTGCAGGCGGTCAAAGCTGGCAAGCGGCGCCTTCGCGGGCTCGACGTACTTCTCGCCCCTGAGATAAGCCAAAATGGCGCGTGCGGCCTTCTTGCCGTGGCCGATGGCAACCGTCACGTTCTTGTCGCCCTTGACCATGTCGCCGCCGGCGAAAATGCCGGGCACGGTCGTCATCATGGCCTCGTCGATCACGAGTTCGTCGCCGTCGGCCTCAAGTCCCTTGAAGTTGGCAAGAAAGCCGAGGTTGGTCTGCTGGCCGAGGGCGAGCACCACCGTGTCGACGGCGATGTTTTCGTAGACGCCGGTGCCGCGGGGCTTGCCGTTTTCGTCAAGCTCCATCTTCTCGATCTTGATTTCGCCGCCCTGGGCTTCGCGAATGGTCGAAAGCCACTTCATGTCGACGCCTTCTTCGATCGCCTCCTTGATTTCCTCGGGATGTGCAGGTGCGCGGTCGCGGGTGCGGCGGTAGACCACAAGCGGTTCGGCGCCCATGCGGCGCACGGTGCGGGCCACGTCGATGGCGGTGTTGCCGCCGCCGTAAATGGCCACGCGGCGCCCGAGCATCGGCTTTTCATCCTCGGCGACGTCCTTTAAAACGGTCACGGCGTCAAGCACGCGCGCGGCGTCGCCGGCGGGGATGTAGGTGCGGCGCGCCAGATGTGCGCCCACGCCGAGGAAGACCGCGTCATAGCCGCCCTTTTTCATTTCCTCGGCAAGGTCGGTCACTTCACGGCCGCACTCGATGGTGACGCCCGTGCGCTTGATGCGCTCGATTTCCGCATCGAGCACTTCACGCGGCAGACGGTACTTCGGAATGCCGTAGCGCATCATGCCGCCGGCGGCCTGCGCACCTTCGACCACATGCACGGTGTGTCCCGCGCGGCGCAGATGATAGGCGGCGCTCAAGCCCGCCGGGCCCGCGCCCACCACAAGCACGCGCTTGCCGGTTTCCTTCTCGGGCTTGGGAAGATCCCAGCCCTTGGCAATCGCGTTGTCGCCCAAAAAACGCTCCACCGAATTGATGCCCACGGATTCATCGAGACCGCCGCGGTTGCAGGCCGTCTCGCAGGTGTGGTAGCAGACGCGGCCCATGCAGGCGGGCAGCGGGTTGTCCTCGATGATGCGTCTCCAGGCTTCTTCGTAGTTGCCGGATTCAGCGGCATAAAGCCACGCCTGGCACTTTTCTCCGGCCGGGCACTTGGCATTGCAAGGCGGCGTGCGGTTGACATAAACAGGCTTGACGGTGCGCCAGGAACCGGTGCGGTTTTCCAGCGAGCTGCCCACATCAAGCGTAATGGCAAAAGGGGTGTTCTTCTGAGTCATTTTCTTCTTACTCCGCTTACGTTTGCTTCGCTTTCAGCGGATCAAATCACCTGGTGACGTTCTTCAGCCTGCTCGGGAACCGGCACATCGTCGGCCTGCTCGCCGTCGAGCAGCCCGTAGCGGGCAATGTTGCGGTCGGCAAGCGCCTGCATGCGCTGCACGATCTCCGGGCGCCCCTTCTTGCCGAAGAGGTGCGCAAAGCGCTTTTGCAGCATCATGTACTTTTCAACAGGCTGCTTGCGGCGGATCTTGGAGACGCTGGTCACCTCGCCGTACTCGGCTTCAAAGACCGGGAAAAGACCGGTCTCATGCGCCAGACGCGCAAGTTCGATAGTCTTGCTGGAGGGGGCGCCCCAGCCGAGCGGGCACGGCACGAGAATGTGAATGTAGCGGGCGCCGTGAAAGCTCATCGCGTAGCGCACCTTGCGCTCAAGGTCGTGAAGGTCTGCGACGGTTGCCGTGGCCACATACGGAATGCCGTGGGCCATGGCGATCGCAGGCACGTTCTTTCCCTGCCCGAAGCTGTTGCCCGGATAGTCGGGCGTGGGCATCGTGGTGGCCGTGCGGGCCGCGGGCGGCGTTGCCGACGAGCGCTGCACGCCGGTGTTCATATAAGCCTCGTTGTCAAAGCAGATGTAGAGCACATCGTCGTTGCGCTCAAACATGCCCGACAGGCACCCGAAGCCGATGTCGGTCGTGCCGCCGTCGCCGCCGAGAGCAAGAATGCGCACGGGCTCGGTGCCGCGCTTGCGCGCCTTCACGCGTGCGGCGGCCGCAAGGCCCGTTGCCACGGCGGCGGTGTTGCCGAAAAGCGAGTGAAACCACGGCAGCTGCCAGGCGCTTTCCGGATACGGCGTGGAAAAGACTTCCAGGCAGCCGGTGGCGTTGGTGGCGATGATCTGGCCCTTGGCCGCGTCGAGCGCGGCGTCCACGGCGTAGCGCGCGCCCAGGGCTTCACCGCACCCCTGGCAGGCGCGGTGACCGGAATTGAGCGCGTTGTGGCGCTGCTGGGAGGACTGCACGGTGCGGTCGGTGGGATCAAGGAGGCGGTTGCCGACCGTCCAGGTGCCCGTCTGATAAAAGCGGATTGCTGATTCCTGCATTTGGTTTTGCCTCATAGATCGTTACTGACGCATGGCCGCATCGCGGACCAGTGCTTCGGGGATGGGACCGGACTTGCGGGTCTTGCGCTCGCGCTCGAGCTGGCGTTCGACAAGCTCCTTGTCAAGATCCATGAAGGTGAGGGGCTCAAGGGAGTGCTCGGCGGCCTGCTTGAGCATCGTTTTGAGCGAGGTCTTGGTGATGGCGCGTCCGCCCAGGCCCGCAATCACCGTGTAGCGGGCAACGTCGGGATCCTTGAGCGAGACCATGATGTCGCGGCTTAAAACGCCGCCCGAGCCGACGGCAAGCGTGCGCTCGAGCACCACGACGGTCTTGGCGCCCTCAAGTGCCTGGCCCATCGTCTCCGTCGGGAAGGGACGGAAGCACTTGACGCCCACCACGCCGATTTTGAGGCCCGTTTCTTCGCGCAGCTCGTCGACGGCGTCCTTGATGGTGCCCAGGCACGAGCCCATCGCCACAATGCGGATGTCGGCGTCTTCACAGCGGTAGGTGTGCACCAGTCCGCCCGAGGTGCGGCCGAAGATCTCCTTGAATTCACCCGCCACCTGCGGAATGAGCTCCAGGGCCTGACGCTGCTTGATATGCGCGAGATAGCGCACTTCGGTGAAGGCCTCGGGCCCCACCATGGCGCCGATGGAAACCGGATCCTCGGGATCGAGCTCCTGGCGCGGAGAATAAGGCGGCAGGAAGCGGTCGACCTCCTCCTGCGAGGGAATGTCGATGCGCTCAAAGGCATGCGTGAGAACAAAGCCGTCCATGCACACCATCACGGGCAGCGAGAGCTCCTCGGCGATGCGGAAGGCCTGGATGTGCATGTCGGCGGCCTCCTGGTTGGTTTCCGCAAAAATCTGAATCCAGCCGCTGTCGCGCTGGCTCATGGAGTCGGAATGATCGTTCCAGATGTTGATGGGGGCGCCGATGGCGCGGTTGGCCACCGTCATCACGATGGGCAGCCCCAGGCCCGAGGCGTTGTAGACGGCCTCAACCATGTAGAGCAGACCCTGGGAGGCCGTGGCCGTATAGGCTCTTGCGCCGCCCACGCTGGCGCCGATGGCAACCGACATGGCGGCAAATTCGCTTTCCACGTTGATGTACTCGCAATTTTTGATCAAGCCCTTGCGGGTCATCGTGCCGAGCGCTTCAACAATGTGGGTCTGCGGCGAAATCGGATAGGCGCAGATCACTTCAGGGCGGCACAGCGCCACGG
>CALXOY010000016.1 GCA_944390145.1 uncultured Duodenibacillus sp. | reverse complement strand
TCGGTGGTCGTCATCAGCTGGCCGCCCTGCTCCATGCCGGTGATCAAAAGCGGCTTGAGATTGGCGCGTGCGGCGTAGACGGCGGCCGTGTAGCCGGCCGGACCGGAGCCGATCACAATGACGGGGGCGTGGAGAGTCTCGCTCATGCTTGTTCCTTTTCCTTGAAATGATGCCGGACGCGATGCTGCAGGCTGCGCCCGCGCTTTTCGTCATCCGGCTGAAAATCGATGTTTCTTGGATTATAGGAACCGGAAAAACGGGCAATGATTTCAAAGCGTTACAGCTTAGAGAGTCTCTACCGCCCTCATAGGAGAGAGACTCAAAAAGGCGAAATGCCGTGTTCGGGCAGTCCCAGCTCCTTGGGATACTGCACGCCCACGAGGTAAAGTCCCGAGGGGTCGAAGGTCGGGGCGGCGGCCGCACGCGACCGGGCGTGGAGCACCGCCTCCAGCCACGCGGGGCTTTCGCGTCCGGTGCCCACATAAATGAGCGAACCCACGATGTTGCGCACCATGTGCTGCAAAAAGGCGTTTGCCGCAATCTCCACGCAGATCAGATGGCCCTGACGGCGCACCGACAGGCTTGTGACGGTGCGCACGGGCGTTGCCGCCTGGCACTCGGCCGCCCGAAAGGACGTGAAGTCGTGTTCGCCCACCAGAACCTGCGCGGCCCCGTGCATTTTCTCTGCGTCCAGCGGCCGCCACACCCAGCCCGTTTTCCCGTGCATCACGGGCGAGCGCACCGGATGATTGAAGATCCAGTACTGGTAGGTGCGGCTTTTCGCGTCAAAGCGCGCATGAAAGCCCTCGGGCACGATGTGCGCCCACTTCACCGCGATGTCGGGCGGCAAAAAGGTGTTCACGCCCCTCACCCAGCTTGCTGGCGTTCTCGCAAAGGGCGAGGCGATCCCCACCACCTGGTGCGTGGCGTGCACACCGCGGTCGGTGCGGCCGGCGCAGATGGTCGCTGCGGGTACTGTCAGAAACTTCTCAAGCGCCTCTTCGAGCACATCCTGCACGGTGAGGGCATCGGGCTGGGTCTGCCAGCCGAAGTAGCGCCCGCCCGCATATTCGATGCCAAGCGCAACGGTCTGTGCGGGCGGCGTCGGGTTAATGTCCGCCACTGGAATCCTTCTGAATGCGGGCAAGCATTTCCATGGCGCGGCTGCGCTGTTCGGCCGTGCCGCCGGCGATCACTTCGCGCAGGGCGTTTTCGGCCTCGGCATAGGCGCCCACGCCGATGTAGGTCTGTGCGGTGATGAGCTTGCCGGCATAGTGGTCGGCCCCGGCGTTTGCCGCCGTGCCGGCCGCCGTCTTGTCAGCGGCATCGTCGCCCACATAGGCCGCGGCAACGTTAAAGCCGGAAGGCTGCGCGGAGGCTTGCGCTGCCGTCCCAAACGTGGGCTCAATGCGGCCCTGCGGCTGGGATTGGGTGGCCTTCATGCGCTCGGTGGCCGCTTCCGACTCAAGCCTTCTGTCAAGCATCTGCTGCGTGCCCTGAAGCTGCTCGTCGGTGGCGGCCTGCGCCTTGCGGAACTTCACCACGCCCAGGTTTTCCTCACGACGGCGGCTGCCCGAGGCGCGGCGCTTCATCCAGAACCAGGCGCCGCCCGCAGCGGCGGCAAGCACCACGAGAATGCCGATGAGGATGCCCCAAATCGATCCACCCTCCTCTTCTTCCCGGGCCTTGGGTTCGGGTGCAGGCGCTTCAGGAGCCGGGGCGGGCTCCGCGGCCGCAGCCGGCTGTTCGGGGGCGGCTGCCGCAGGCTTTTCGTCGGGCTTTTCTTCGGTCTGCGCGGGCTCTTGACCGGTGATCTTTGCCTCATGCGCGGCGTCGGCCTGCGCAATCGTGGCGGCAAGCGGATCCACCGCGGGCTTGGGCGGTTCTGCCGGCGTCTCAGTCTTGGGCGGCTCGGCCTCCTTCACGGGAGCGGCGGCCTTGGGTTCCTCCTTCACCGTCTTTTTGGGCTCTGTCTTTGCCGTGCGCACGGGCTTCACATCGGGGTTTTGCGCCTTCCACTTGCGCCAGATGGCCGGAGCCTCCTTCTGCATGCGGCGGTGCGCGCGCTCGAGCACCTTCGCCGAGGGCGCCTTGCGGGCGTCGGCGTTGGGCGCCACACGCACCAGCGCCCAGGCTTCATCAAGCCCCACGGCGGCGACGTCGGAGGCAAGCGGCGCATGCAGGCGGCTGCCCATGCGCACGCCGTTGACTCGGCCGCCCTCATAGGCTGACGGGTTGGCGCGCACAAAGGCCACCAGAATCTGATCCATGGAAGCCTGCGGGTAGCGCGGACGGTAGAGCGTGGCAATCGACCACATCGTCATGCCGTCGCGCACCAAAAACGGCTGATCAAGATCATAGTCAGCGGGGTTGAGCGGCAGCTTCACCGGGCCGCTTGCAGATGTCCGCGGGGCGGGCCTGGCCGCTGCCCGCGTCTGAGGCTGGGGCTGAGCGGACCGGACGGCAGGCGTCGCGGGCTTTTGAGCCGCAGCGGCGGTGCGGGCGGCGGGAACGGCAGGCGTCTGCGCGGCCGGCACGCGGTTTGCCGCAGAGGGCACGGCGCCCACGGCGGCCGGCGCCTCGCTTGTCTTTGCCGTCTGCGCCGCAGGAGTCTGTGCGGTTCCGGCGGCGGGCGCCGCAGCCTCAGTCTTCTTTTGCAGCACCACGTCGTAGAGCTTGGCCGAAATCGCTCCGGCGTCGGAAAGCTCCACAATGAGCGGGAAGGACTGGACTTCCACGGGCTGCTTGCCCTTGATCTGCACCGTGTAGGGGTTGCGCTTTAAAAGCGTGAGCGAGAGGTCGCTTAAGTTGAGCCGCACCTCCTTGCCGACGCGGCTGTAGGTTGCCGCCGACGCCAGCCGCACCATCACCTGATCGGCCTTGGCATCCACGTCGCGGATCGTGAGTTCGGCGTTGAGCGGCTCGCCCGCGGCCGAATACACCACCAATTTTCCGAGTTCGGCAGCCGAAGCCGTCGCGGCAGCTGCAGCGCATGCAGCGGCGATCAGGCTCATTCGTAAACTTTTTGCTTCCAACATCTTTCTTTTGCTCGTCTGGTTTCCTGCCGGTGCGCCGCGTCCCCGCATCGTCCTGCGGCTAAGCGCCCGTATCGTTGGATTCTACCTTTTTTGCGGTTTTGCCCGAGACGGTCTACCCGAGAAGCGCGGCCGTGGACATCGTGCGGATGCCCGCCTCCTGCCACGCCTTGCGGGCAAGCTGCAGGGAGTCTTCGCCGATTGCCCGGGTGGCGTCCACCGCCACGCACACGCCAAAGCCCGCATGTTCGGCGTCAAGCGCCGTGGCGCTCACGCAATAGTCCGCCGCAAGGCCGCACACCACCACTTCCGTGATGCCGCGCTCGACCAGCCATCCTTCAAGCCCGGTGTGCGTCGTGCGGTCGGCTTCCAGAAAGGCCGAATAGCTGTCGCGCGAAGCGTCCATGCCTTTTCGCAGAATGAGGGCGGCCTTCGTTGTGTCCAGAGCCGGCGCAAAGTCCGCCCCGGCCGTCCCCGCCACGCAGTGCACGGGCCAGAGCACCTGCTCGCCGTAGGGCATGGGGATTTTTTCAAAGGGCTGCGCGCCCGGGTGGTTTGCGGCAAAGCTCTGATGACCGGCGGGATGCCAGTCTGCCGTGAGCACCACGGTTTTTGCAGCCGCAATGAGGGCGTTGACGGGTGCCACGATTTCGTCGCCTGCGGGCACCGCCAGCGCGCCGCCCGGCAGAAAGTCGTTTTGCACGTCCACCACGATGAGCGCCGTCGTCGGGCGCTGAAGGTCAAAGAGCACGCCAGCCTCCAAGAAAACATTCACGCGGACACGATAGCGCAAAAACGACGAAAACCCCGCCTTTTCGTGATGAAAAGACGGGGCTTGTGCGAAGCTCTTTCGAACCAGCGCTCGCTACTGCTGATCCTTCGAGATGTCCGCGTTGAGATGCTCGCGGATTTCTTTTCCGGCCCGGAAGTACGGCACGTATTTAGCCGGTACGGAGACCGCTTCGCCGGTGCGCGGATTGCGTCCGTTGCGTGCGGGCCGGTACTTCACGGAGAAGCTTCCGAACCCGCGGACTTCAACGCGCATGCCGTGGCTTAAAGCGTAAATCATCGCGCGAAGCACAATGTTTACGGCTTCATCGGCGTTGCGGCCGGTCAGCATCGGATGACGTCCGAAAACCCGCGAAATCAATTCTGACTTCGTCAAGGCTCTCATACGGAACTCCGATTACTTCTGCTCGAGCTTGGCCTTGAGCAGTGCGCCCAGGTTGGTCGTGCCGGAGCTGGCATCGGAGTTGACGCGGTCGAGAGCCTTGCGGGCTTCAGCGGCGTCCTTGGCCTTAATCGAGAGCTGGATCGAACGGTTCTTGCGGTCGACGCTGGTGATCAGGGCTTCGATTTCCTGGCCGACGGAGAGCTGCGTGGTCGCATCTTCAACGCGGTCGGCGGAGATTTCGGAAGCGCGCAGATAGCCTTCGGTGTCGTTGCCGAGATCGATCACGGCGCCCTTGGCGTCAACGCTCTTCACAGTGCCCTTCACGACGGTGTTGCGTTCGTGCGTGCCGGCGAAGTTGGAGAACGGATCGCCCGAGAGCTGCTTGATGCCGAGGCTGATGCGTTCGCGGTCGGTGTCAATGCCGAGCACCACGGCTTCGACTTCGTCGCCCTTCTTGTACTTGCGCACGGCTTCTTCACCGGGCTCGTTCCAGGAGAGGTCCGAGAGATGCACCAGGCCGTCGATGCCGCCGGGCAGGCCGATGAACACGCCGAAGTCGGTGATCGACTTCACCTGGCCCTTCACGTGGTCGCCCTTCTTGAAGGTCTGGCTGAATTCCTCCCACGGATTGGCGCGGCACTGCTTCATGCCGAGGCTGATGCGGCGGCGGTCTTCGTCGATGTCGAGAACCATGACTTCGACTTCTTCGCCGAGCTGAACGATCTTCTTGGGATCAACGTTCTTGTTGGTCCAATCCATTTCGGAGACGTGCACGAGGCCTTCGATGCCGGACTCGATCTCCACAAAGGCGCCGTAGTCGGTGATGTTGGTGACCTTGCCGAACAGACGGGTGTTCTTCGGATAGCGGCGGGAGATGCCGATCCAGGGATCTTCGCCGAGCTGCTTGAGGCCCAGGGAGACGCGGCACTTTTCCTGATCGAACTTGAGAACCTTGGCTTCGATTTCCTGGCCGACGCTCACAACCTCGCTCGGGTGACGCACGCGGCGCCATGCAAGGTCGGTGATGTGCAGCAAGCCGTCGATGCCGCCGAGGTCGACGAAGGCACCGTAGTCGGTGATGTTCTTGACGACGCCCTTGACGATGGCGCCTTCCTTGAGCGTGGCGAGCAGCTTGGCGCGTTCTTCGCCCATGCTGGCTTCCACAACGGCGCGGCGGGAGACCACCACGTTGTTGCGCTTGCGGTCGAGCTTGATGACCTTGATCTCAAGGGTCTTGCCCTCAAACGGCGTGGTGTCCTTAACCGGACGCGTGTCAACGAGAGAGCCGGGCAGGAAGGCACGGATGCCGTTGGTCATGACGGTGAGGCCGCCCTTGACCTTGCCGGTGATGGTGCCGGTGACGAGTTCGCCGGATTCAAGAGCCTTCTCGAGGTTCATCCAGGCAGCCAGGCGCTTGGCCTTGTCGCGGGAGAGAACCGTTTCGCCGAAGCCGTTTTCGGCCGATTCAATTGCCACGGAAACGAAGTCGCCGGGCTGCACGGAAACCTGGCCCAGGTCATCCTTGAATTCGTCGATGGGCACATAGGCTTCGGACTTGAGGCCTGCGTTGACGACCACGAAGTTGTGCTCGACGCGCAGCACTTCAGCGGTGATCACTTCACCCTGGCGCATTTCCTGCTTGGCGAGGCTTTCCTCGAAAAGCTGGGCAAAAGATTCGGTATTGTTAGTGTCAGACATTTAAATAAAAAAGTTTCAATTCTCACCGACCCGGGGTACCGGCCCCCAAGGGCCGTCAGTCGGTGGTGTTTGCAGATTTAAGAAATGCAAAGCCCCGTCCCTGCATTTCGGTCAAAGAATTCGTCTTACGGCCGACTGGCTTGGATCTCGCGGTACCACTCGTAAACCGTTTCAAGGGTCTGTGCGGCGTCCATGTCGGAATTGTCGAGAATCCGGGCGCCTTCGGCCGGAACACAAGGCGCAGCCTTGCGCTCCCTGTCGCGCCGGTCGCGCTCGGCCAGATCGCGCGTAAGGTCGCTCAGATTAGCAGAAATTCCCTTCGCAATCAACTGGTTATAGCGTCTTTTTGCACGTGCCTCGGGGGTCGCGGTGAGAAACACCTTGAGGACGGCGTCGGGGAAAATGACGGCGGCCATGTCGCGTCCGTCGGCAACAAGGCCCGGTGCCCTCCGCGCGCTTTTTTGCAGGTCCACGAGAGCGCGCCGCACCGCAGGCAGCGCCGCCACGCGGCTTGCCGCAAGCCCCACGGCTTCGTCGCGGATCGCTTCGGTCACATCCTCTTTGCCCAGAAAAATCCGTCCGTCCTTGAACACGGGCTGCATCGCGCGCGCCGCGGCTTCGCAGGCGGCTTCATCGTCGGGATTGATCCCGGCTTTTAAAACCGTAAGCGCCGTCAGGCGGTAGAGCGCGCCGCTGTCGAGATAATGAAACCCCAGGCGGCGGGCCAGGGCGGCCGCCACGGTCCCCTTGCCGCTCGAGCTCGGGCCGTCGATGGCAATCACCGGAATCGGAGCAGATGCATTCACTTTGATGGATCCTCGCGCTTAACGTTTATGAAAGACCGACATTTTCCGCCTGTCCGACAAGACGCGCAAATTTGTCAAAGAAGGTCGGGAAGGTCTTGGCCGAGCAGCCGGGGTCGTTGATCGTCACCGGCACGCCCGCGCAGGCCGCAAGCGCCAAGCTCATCGCCATGCGGTGGTCGTCATAGGTGTCGACGCGGGCGGCCTTGAGTTCGCCCGGCCCGGGCGCCCGGACTTCAATCCAGTCGCAGCCTTCGGCCACCTGCGCGCCGAACTTGCGCATTTCGCAGGCCATGGCGGCGAGCCGGTCGGTTTCCTTCACGCGCCAGCTGCCGATGCCGGTGAGCCTTACCGGAGAATTTGTGCAAAGCGCCATCGGCACGAAGGTCATCGCCGCATCGGGAATGGCGGTGCAGTCCAGATCAATGCCTGTGAGCGGCTTTTGCAAATCGCGGCTCACCGTGATGCCGTCCTTGTCCTTGACCACCGCCGCGCCCATTTTCTGCAACGCGTCGGCAAAGGCGACGTCGCCTTGAATCGAGTTTTCGCCCACGCCCTTGACCGTCACCGGGCCTCCGGTTAGCGCGCCCAGCGCCAGAAAGTAGCTTGCCCCGGAGGCGTCGGCCTCCACGCGGTAGTTTTCAAGCGCCCGGTAGACGCCCTGCGGGACCCAAAAGCCCGTTTCGGTTTCGTTCACCGTGATGCCGAAGGCCTGCATCATGCGCACGGTCATCTCCACGTACGGGCGGCTGATGAGTTCGCCCTCGATGTCGATGAATAGGCCCTCGTCCGGGGCCACCGTGGGCGAGAGCATCAAAAGCGCCGTCAGGTACTGGCTTGACACATTGCCGCGGATGCCTACCCGCCGGGCATGACACTGCGCGGGGTGAAAGCGCAGCGGCAGAAAGCCCTCCTTGATTTCACAAGTGATGTCGGCTCCCATGCTGCGCAGGGCGGTGAGAAGATCTCCGATGGGGCGCTCGCGCATGCGCGCCACACCGTCAAGCCGGTACTCGCCCCCAGCAAAGGCCAGAAGCGCCGTGAGCGTTCTTGCGGCCGTGCCGGCGTTGCCGATGAAAAGATCGGCGCTTTTGGCGGGCACGCGGCCTGCGCAGCCGGTCACGGTCGCCACGGTGTCGCTTTCAAACGCGGTCTGAATGCCGAGCTTATCGAGGGCGTCCAGCATGCGGGCGGTGTCGTCGGCGCGCAAGAGGCCCTTCAAGCGCGTCGCGCCCGCGGCCATCGCCGCCAGAAAAAGCGCACGGTTGGAAATCGATTTGCTGCCGGGCAGCAGCACCGTGCCGGCCGCCTTTTGCACAGGATTGATGGTGATGCTCTGCACGCGCGCTGCGTTGTCTGTCATGGCTAATCCCGCTTTTTGGGCAGCCGCGGCGCAATGCGGCGCCGGGCGGCTGCGGCGCGCGCAAAAACGCTGCGCAGCGCCTCAATGTCGTCCGCTTCAATGGCCTTGCGCATCATCGCGACATCGGCCTCAAAGGCGTCGAGCGCCTGCAGCACGGCGGCCTTGTTGGCCTTGAAGATGTCAACCCACATCTCGGGGCTCGAGGCGGCGATGCGGGTGAAGTCGCGAAAGCCTGCGCCCGCAAGCGAGAGCTTTCTTTCGGCCTGCCCGTCGCCCAGAATCGAATCGACCATCGCGTAGGAAAGCAGATGCGGCAGGTGCGACACCGAGGCAAAGACCGCGTCGTGCTCCTCGGGCGTCATTTTGAGAATCTCGGCGCCGATCGCCTTCCAGGCGTCCTCCCAGAAGCCCACCGCGCGGTCGCTCATGCCGGCCACCGGGGTAGAAACGGCCTTGGCGCCGCAAAAAAGCTCCGGATCGGCGTATTCAACGCCCGGCATCTCACCGCCCGCAATCGGATGCACCGCAGCGTAGTTGGCAAACTTGTCGCCCAACGCCCGGCGAGCGCCTTCAATCACTACGGTGCGCACCGAGCCCACGTCGGTGATGAGCGTCTTTTCGCCCAGAAAGGGCGCGGCCTGCTGCATCACCTTTTCGATTGCAAGCACCGGCACCGCCACCATCACGCAGTCAGCCCCTGTCAGGCACTCCTTGAGGTCGGTGCAGGCGGCATCGGCAATGCCGAGCTCCACCGCACGGCGGCTGCTTTCCGGCACCAGGTCGTACGCCGCAACCGAATCCACCACGCCGCAGCGCTTCATCGCCCAGGCGGCCGATGCACCGATCAGTCCGGTGCCGATCAACGCAAAACGCATGCGCTTCTTCCTTTCCGTCAGAGTTGCGCAAGCACTTCGCGGAAGGCCTGCATGAAGATGGTGTTTTCCTCGGGCGAGCCCACCGAGATGCGGATGTATTCGGGCAGCCCGTAGCTCTTCAGCGGCCGCAGGATCACGCCCTTTTTGAGCATCTCGACATTCACGTCGGCCGCCTTCGGCCCCACGTGCACCATGATGAAGTTGGCTTCGCTCGGCAGGTGCGTGAGGCCCAATTCATCGAAAAAGGCCGAAAGCCTCTCGCACTCGGTGCGGTTCGTCTCCACCACGCGCGTCAAAAACACCTGATCGCCCAGGGCGGCGATCGCTGCGGCCTGCGCGGCCGAATTCATGTTAAAGGGCGGGCGGATGCGGTTCATCATCGCAATGAGCTCGCGGCTTGCGACGCCAAAGCCCGCGCGCAGTCCCGCCAGACCATAGGCCTTGGAGAAGGTGCGGGTTACCAGAAGGTTAGAAAAGCGCTTTAAAAGCGCAAAGCTGTCGGTGCGCAGCCCCTCGTCCATGAAGTCGCCGTAGGCTTCGTCAAGCACCACCACACAGTCGGCAGGAACGCGCTCGAGGAAGGAAACGAGTTCCGCTTTATCAAGCGGCAGCCCCGTGGGGTTGTTGGGGTTGGTGAGGTAAATGAGGCGCGTCTTTTCGTCGCAGGCCTCCAAAATCCCCTCAAGATCCACGGCAAAGTTCTTTGTGGGCACCTCCACGCACTCGGCGCCGCACTCGCGCGCGCTGATTTCGTAGACCGAAAAGGAATACTGCGAGTAGACGCAACGCGTGTCCTCCGACAACACCGTGCGGGCGATCAGCCCGAGAATCTCGTCGCTGCCGTTGCCCGCGATCACCTGATCGGGGTCAACGCCCGCAAAGCGGGCCGCCGCCTCACGAAAGTCGCGCGCCGCGCCATCGGGGTAGCGTGCGCCCGTAGAAAGCGCCCGCACCGCAGCCTCTTTGGCCGCCGGCGACATGCCCAGCGGATTTTCGTTGCTTGCCAGCTTGACGATTTTTGCCGGATCAATGCCGTATTCGCGCGCGGTCTCCTCCACAGGCTTGCCTGCAACATAGGGACTGATCGCATCAAGCGCCTTTCTGGCCACAAAGCCCGTCATGAATATTCCTCCCAGATTTTTTTCTTTTCGCTTGTTTTCTTTGTTTAGTAGGCGGCCGTGTAGGACCCGAGGATCTTGAGGTAGAGGGCGATTTGTCCGAGCTCCTCGACGGCCTTGCCGAGCTCCTCGTCTTCAATGTGCCCGTCCACATCCACGTAGAAGTTGTAGTCCCAGGCGCCGTTGCGCGCCGGACGGCTCTCGAGGCGCACCATCGAAACCTTGTGACGCGCAAAGGGCGCCAGTGCGTCCAGCAGCGAGCCCGCGCGGTTGGGCACCGAGAAGATGAGGCTCGTTTTGTGCAGCACGTTTTGCGCCTTGCCGCAGGCCTCTTTGCCGAGCACTAAAAAGCGCGTGCAGTTGCGCGGATCGTCCTCGACGGCGCGCGCAGCGATGTGCAGCTTGTAGAGCACTGCGGCGCGTTCGGCGGCAAGCGCCGCCACCTTGGGGTCAGCTGCGGCTTCGCGCGCGGCCTGCGCGTTGGAGCTCGAGGAAACGAGCCTTGCGTTGGGCAGATGCGACATGAGCCACATGCGGCACTGCGCAAGCGCCTGCGGGTGCGCGTGCACCTCTTCGATGTCTTCGCGCTTGCCCGAAAGATTCATCAGGTTGTGGTGCACGGCCACATTCACTTCGCCAATCACCTTCAGGGGGGTGGTCAGAAGCAGGTCCGCCGTTCGCGTCACAATGCCCTCGGTGCTGTTTTCAACCGGCACCACGGCAAAGTCAGACGACCCGCTTGCCGCCTCATGAAAGACCTCGTCGAGGCTGGCGCAGGGCTGGGCCTGAAAGCTTGAGCCGAACTGCCGCACGACAGCCTCTTCGGTGAAGGTTCCCAGAGGACCCAGAAACGCCACGCGCGGCAGCGCCTCGACCGCCCGGCACGCCGAAATGATTTCGCGCACGATCGAGCGGATGGCGTCCTCGCTGAAAAGCGTTTCGTTGGCCTTGGCGCGGGCCACCGTGCGCTCGAAGATTTCGCGCTCGCGCTCGGGCTTGTAGACCGCGCCGCCCGCCTTGAGTTTGCCAATGGAGCGGGCAAGCCGCGCACGCTTTTCCAAAAGCGAAAAAAGCTCAGCGTCGGTTGCATCGATCACATTGCGCAGTTCTTCAATCGTGGTGCCGGCCTCTTCGCTCATGCGTTTCTCCTCTTTTTGCGATTCTGTTGTCTGCTGCGTCATGACGGCGCCCGTCTCTTTAGCCGTGCCGCACGGCGAAGTCGGCCATGAATTCGGAAAGCACCCTGGCGCCTTCAACCGGCATGGCGTTGTAAAGCGACGCCCGCAGGCCTCCCACCAAGCGGTGGCCCTTCAAGTTCACGAGACCGTGGTCGCCGGCCTCCTTCACAAAGAGCTCGGTCAGGGCCTCTTCGCGCAGCGTAAAGACCACGTTCATGCGCGAGCGCGCCGAGGGGTCGATCGTATTGACGTAAAAGCCGTCGCTCTTGTCGATGGCGCCGTAGACAAGCTTTGAGCGCGTCGCCGCCCGCTCGTTCATCACATCGACGCCGCCTTCATTTAAAAGCCACTTGCAGACGAGATTGGCCGCCCAGATGCAGAAGACGGGCGGCGTGTTGTACATGCTGCCGCTTTGGCTGTGCACCTCGTAGTTGAGCATCGTGGGGCAGGTGTCGCCCGCAAGGCCCAGAAGGTCTTTTCGCACGATCACAACGGTGAGGCCCGCCGGGCCGAAGTTTTTCTGCGCGCCGGCAAAGACGAGCGCATGGCGCTTGAAGTCGATAGGCCGCGACAGGAAGTCGCTGCTTACGTCGCTTACAAGCGGCACGCAGTCCGGGCACGACGGAATGTAGTTGAACTCCAGACCGTTGATGGTCTCGTTCATGCAGTAGTAGAGATAGGCCGCATCGTTGGGCACGTTGATGCTGTCGGGATGCGGGATCTGCGAGCGCGAGGGCGTGCCGATGATGTTGACGCGGCAGAACTTGCCGGCTTCGGCCGCGGCCTTTTTCGACCAGATGCCGTTCACAATGTAGGAGGCTTCCGCCGCAGCCCCGAGAAGGTTCAGGGGCACCATCGCAAACTGCAGATGTCCTCCGCCCTGCAGCAGCAGGATTTCATGCGTTTCGGGAACGTTTAAGAGTTCGCGCAGCAGATCGCGCGTTTCCCGGATGATCTGCGTGAAGATGGCGCCGCGGTGGCTCATCTCCAGAATGCTCATGCCGGTGCCGTGATAGTCGGGCAATTCCCGGGCAAGCTGTTCCAAAACGGGAACGGGCAGAACACCCGGACCCGGCGCGAAGTTGTAGACGCGATTCATGACCTTGCTGCGGCCGCCCGCCTGTTTTTCCAGGCGGCCGCCCTCCACATTAAGTTTTTTTCTTCTTTCACCGGACCGCGGACAGCCCGGCTTGAATGTTTAAAAAGCTGCGCTCCGTTCAAAAAAAGCGCAGCTTTGTTGAGCTTACTCGTTTTCAGGCTTGGCGTCCTGCGCGTCCCCGGCATTTTGCGCGGGGTCCTGCGCATCGTCGGCCCCGGCGGCCGCCTGCGGCGCTTCGCCGGCCTCTTCCGCCGCAGCGGGCTTCTCGTCGCCCTCGATGTCGTCGTCGCTGCTCACGCGGGTGACGCTCACCACCGCCTCCTCGAGCGTTTCGATGAGCTTGACGCCCTTCGTGGCGCGGCCCGAGACGCGGATCGACTCGGCCGAAATGCGGATCAGGCGGCCGCTGCTTGTGAGCAGCAGCACCGTATCGGTCGGGTCGACGAGCGTGGCGCAGACGAGGTCGCCGTTGCGCTCGCTCGTGGCAATGGCAATGTTGCCCTGGCTGCGGCGGCCGTGCTTGGGATATTCCTTCACCGGCGTGCGCTTGCCGTAGCCGTTGGCGCAGACCGTGAGCACATCCATCACGGTGTCTTCGTGCACGGCGAACATGCTCACGCACTTGTGGCCCTCGGGCAGCTTCATCGTGAGCACGCCGCGGGCGGTGCGGCCCATCGGACGGACTTCGTTTTCGTCAAAGCGCAGCGCCTTGCCGTTGCTTGCAAAGACCATGATGTCCATGGTGCCGTCGGTGATGACGGCCGTGAGAATCGCGTCGTTTTCATCAAGCGCAATCGCGCGCTTGCCGTTGCGCAGGATGTTCTCAAACTCTTTCAAAGGCGTCTTTTTCATCACGCCGTTGACCGTGGCAAAGAACACAAAGCGCGAGGCGTCAAAGGAGCTCACCGGCAGGATCGTCACGATCGATTCGCCCTCGTCGAGATCGATGAGGTTCACAATCGCCTTGCCCTTGCTCGTGCGCGAGCCCTCGGGAATCTGGTAAATGGGCAGCGCATAGGCGCGGCCCAAGTTGCTGAAGCACAGCGCCTTGTCGTGGCTGCTTGCGGCAATGACGCTGCCGATTTCGTCGCCGTCCTTGAGCTTGGCCGCACTCTTGCCCTGGCCGCCGCGGCGCTGGCTGCGGTAGTCGGCAAGCGACTGGCGCTTGATGTAGCCCTCGCGCGAAAGCGTCACCACCATCGTCTCCTCGGCGATGAAGTCGAGCGGATTGAAGTTGGGGTCGCCCGAGGGGTCGATTTCCGAGCGGCGCTCGTCGCCGAACTTGTCCTTGAGCTCGGCAAGCTCCTCATCCATGATCTGCACCACGCGCTCGGGGCGGGCGAGAATGTCCAGAAGGTCCGTGATCTGGGCGTTGGCCTGGCGGTAGTCCTCAATGATCTTGTCCTGCTCGAGCCCGGTGAGCTTTTGCAGCGCCATCTGCAGGATCTTGTCGGCCTGAACGGCGCTCAGGTGATACGTGCCGTCGGGCTGCAGTCCGTAGCAGGCGTCGATTTCCTGCGGACGATAGTCGGCGGGGTTGAAGGCTGCATTCACGAGGCTCGAAACAAGGCTCGACGTCCAGGCGCGCGCCATCAGCTGCTCGCGGGCGATCGGGGGATTGGGCGCGTTGCGGATGATGCGCAGGAATTCGTCGAGGTTTGAAAGCGCCACGGCCTGTCCCTCGAGGATGTGGCCGCGCATGCGGTTCTTATTCAAGCGGAAGATTGTGCGGCGGTTGATCACTTCGCGCCGGTGCCGCAGGAATTCCTCGATGATTTCACGTAGATTCAGCAGACGCGGACGGCCGTCCACGAGCGCCACCATGTTCATGCCGAAGGTGGTCTGCATCTGCGTGAGCTTAAAGAGGTTGTTGCGCACGACTTCGCCGAAGACGCCGGTCTTCAACTCCATCACGATGCGCACGCTCTTGCTTGATTCATCGCGCAGTTCGCCGATGCCCTCGATCTTCTTGTCGCGCATCAGGCGCGCAATCGACTCGACGAGCACCTTCTTGTTGACCTGGTAGGGGATGTCGTCGACGACCAGCACCTGGCGGCCGGTCTTCGTTTCTTCAAAGTGTGTGTGCGAGCGCATGACGACGCGCCCGCGTCCAGTGCGGTAGCCCTCGTGCACGCCCTTCAAGCCGTAGATGATGGCCCCGGTCGGGAAGTCGGGCGCGGGCATGCGGGCGATCAGCTCATCGATCGGCGCATCGGGGTGGTGCAGCAGGTGCCGGCAGGCGTCGACCGTCTCGCGCAGGTTGTGCGGCGGGATGTTGGTGGCCATGCCAACGGCAATGCCGGCAGACCCGTTCACCAGCAGGTTGGGCAGGCGCGCCGGCAGCACCGCGGGTTCTTTTTCGGAATTGTCAAAGTTGGGCACGAAGTCGACCGTGTCCTCATCGAGGTTGTCGAGCATCGTATCGGCGATGCGCGCCAGGCGGCATTCCGTGTAACGCATGGCCGCCGCGCCGTCGCCGTCGATCGAGCCGAAGTTGCCCTGGCCCCAAACGAGCGGATAGCGCATCGAAAAGTCCTGCGCCAGACGCACCAGCGTCTGATAGACCGCCTGGTCGCCGTGGGGGTGGTACTTGCCGATCACGTCGCCCACGATGCGGGCGCACTTCTTGGTGGCGTGCGAAAAGTCGTTTCCGAGCTCATGCATGGAAAAGAGCACGCGCCGGTGCACGGGCTTGAAGCCGTCGCGCACGTCCGGAAGCGCTCGCCCCACGATCACGCTCATCGCGTAATCAAGATAGGAGCGCTTCATTTCGGTTTCGAGCGAAACCGGCAGCGTCTCAAGCGAGTAGGAGATCGGCATGCCGTTGGCTTCGCCCGCGGTGCCGGAATTCTTGTCGTCGATAGTGTCCATGGTGTCCCAACAAAGAAAGCGCCTGAAGCGCCGTTTGCGGCGTCAAGCGCCTGAGTGACTCGAGCTGCGCCGCTCAAAAAGGAAACGCTCTTAAAAGAGCCCTGCGGCGCCGTAGGACGCATTGTACCGTGTCGGGCCGCCCGTCCGCTCTGATGATGAAAACACAAAAACGTGCGCCAGGGCACCGCAGACGCACGCAGCCGCATTTCTCCCCGTGCAGACATTCGTTTTTGGAGGCATCGCGCAGCGAAAGCCGCAGTCCGTTTCGGCCGGCGCACGGCCTCCACCCCCCAAAAATAGTTGACGTAAACTTAGCCTTTTTGTAAAAGATGGGGCAAAATACGAGTAGGGTCCTGTTATTTAAGCAGGGCGTCGTGCGTCGTTGCCGGCGCACGGGCTGCGGGCTCTACAACCCCTGACGCGACGGCCCCGTTCGCCGGCAGACGCGGACACACCGACGATACAGTGCAGTGCCCGTCTTTACATATCCAAAAGGAAGGAAGCGAAAAACATGAAGACTTCGATCAAGCTTTGCGGCCTTGCCGCCGCTGTGTTGATGGCCACTGCCGGTAGCGCAATGGCTTCCGACACGGTCATCCCCTATGTCCTGGACTCCCAGGGCAAGGTCGTGACGAACTCCACCGGCCTGTGCTGGCGCACCAACTTCTGGACGCCCGCTCTGGCTGAACAGGGCGGCCCGGACGGCATCGGCTGCACCTGCGACAAGGACATCCTGTCGGCGGCCGCCTGCACGAAGGCCGCTCCCGTGGAAGAACCGCGCGTTGCCAAGGTGACGCTGTCGGCCGATACGCTCTTCGGCTTTGACAGCGACAAGCTCTCGGCCGACGGCCAGAGCATGCTCGACCAGCTCGTGAGCCGCATGGCCGGCATGGACGTGGAAGTGATTCTCACGACCGGCTATTCCGACCGCCTCGGCAAGGATGCCTACAACCAGAAGCTCTCCGAGCGCCGTGCTGAAGCCGTGAAGACCTATCTCACCGAAAAGGGTGTTGACGGCAGCCTGATCCAGACCGAAGGCCGCGGTGCGGCCGACCCGGTTGTGAACTGCCCGAAGCCCGCCGCCGGCAGCCAGATCCGCAACATGCAGGATCTGATCAAGTGCCTCGGCCCGAACCGCCGTGCCGTGATCGAAGTGATCGGCACCCGTACGGTTGAATAAGCCTGCGGTTGACCACACGAAGCCCGGCCCCGACGCCGGGCATTAAAAAGCCCCGAAGGATTTTTCCAACGGGGCTTTTTGCTGGGCAGCTTCTTTTTTAGACCGCAGCGTCTCCGGTTTCGCCGGTGCGGATGCGGATCGCCTGCTCGATGTCAAACACAAAGATCTTGCCGTCGCCGATCTTGCCGGTGCGTGCGCTCTTTTGGATCGCCTCGACGCACTGATCGAGCAGCTCATCGGCCACAGCGGCTTCAATCTTCACCTTGGGCAGAAAATCGACCACGTATTCGGCGCCGCGGTAAAGTTCCGTGTGCCCCTTCTGGCGGCCGAAGCCCTTGACTTCCGTCACGGTGAGACCGTTGACGCCAAGTTCAGCAAGGGCTTCACGCACCTCATCGAGTTTGAAGGGCTTGACGATGGCTGTGACGAGCTTCATATGAATCCTCTAGAAACGGCTATTCTCTCGACGCAAACATTCTGCGCTTGACTCAAACTGCAACTTTATCATTTAAGCGAGTTTCGGGCGACCCGAAAGCGGCAAAAGCAGGTCGCATCCCAGGGTCGAGGCGGTGAGCTTCGGCCCCACCGGGCACTGGCGGCGCTTGAATTCGCTTGCCGCATACAGCCGCACCACCCGCAGCACCGCTTCGCGCGAGGCGCCCTTTGCCACAAGTTCATCCACGCTCTCGCCCCGGGCCAAGAGCCCCTGCAGGATGCGGTCAAGCTCGGCGTAGGGCATGAGCGCCGCTTCATCGGTCTGCCCCTGGCTCAACTCGGCTGACGGCGGCCGCGTGATGATCTCTTCGGGGATCACGCCGCCCACCTTCAACGCGTTGTAGGTGCGCATCATCTCCCAGACGTCGGTTTTGTAGAGATCCTTGATGGGCGCAAAAGCTCCCGTCGTGTCGCCGTAGAGCGTGCAGTAGCCCGTGGCGGACTCGCTCTTGTTGCCGGTGGCAAGCGTGAGCCACCCAAACTTGTTCGAAAGGGCCATGAGCGTCACGCCGCGGCTTCTGGCCTGCAGATTCTCCTCGGTGAGATCGGCCCCGGTCTTTTTGAAGTCCTCCTGCAGCACCTCCAGCGCGGCGTCGTAGATCGCCCCCACCGGACGGATCCGGTAGTCGATGCCGAGGTTTTCGGCGCACTGTTTGGCCAGCCGCAGGCTCTGATCCGAGGTAAAGCGCGCGGGCATCATCACCGCGTGCACGTGCTTTTTGCCGAGCGCCTCCACCGCAAGCGCCGCCGTGAGCGCACTGTCTGCGCCGCCCGAAAGGCCGAGCACGACGTCGGTGAAGCCGTTTTTGACCACATAGTCGCGCAGCGCGCAAACGACGGCCCGCATGAGCCGCTCGTATCCGGAAACCGGGTGCTCGAGCACGGACTCCAACCGGTGAAAGAGCATCGACTTGTCAACCCAGGCCTCGTCGGCATCAAACCAGTCAAGCGCAGCCGTGGTCGTGGCAAAAGCCGACTGGGTGAAGCTCGCCCCTTCAAAAACGAGCTCGTCCTGGCCGCCCGCGGCATTCACAAGCATCAGGGGAAGCCCCTTGCGGGCGAATTTGTGCGCAAGCTTTTTGCGCCGCTCGTCGGTCCTCTCGCGCTCAAAAACGAAGGCGCCGCACGCAGCCACCGCCTGCACCCCTTTTTCCTGCAGTTCGCGGATGTTTTTGCCGCGCATCACGTCGCTGGCAAACGCAAGCCCCAGGCGCACGCCGGCGACGTCCACCACCGCGGGTTTGCCGCCCTTTGCAAAAAAAGCCCGCTCGTCAATGGAGCCTGCGCGGGAGAGTTCGTGCTTGGCGACCTGCGCAAGACACTTTCCGTCCTTGACAAGATAAAGCGCGTTGTAGATGCAGTCGTCGGCAAAGGCGGGGGCGCCGAAAACGACGGCCACGCCGCGTGCGCTCTTTGCAAGAGCCTTAGTGAGCTCCCGGCAGGAGGCCTGCACCGCCTTTTGAAAGTCCTTGTTGGCAAGCCACCCATGAAGGGGCCAGCCGGTAAGCGACAGTTCAGGCGTAAGGCAAAGCTGCGCCCTGGCATTTGCCGCCTTGCGGGCGGCTTCCAGGATGTGGGCTGCGTTGCCCTCGAGGTCGCAGACGGTGCTGTTGAGCTGTGCAAGATATGCAAAAGGAGCGTTGGCCATGGTTTTGTTGTAGCGTGCGATTTTTGTGTTGACAATCGCGCTCAATATAACGCACGCGGCCCGCACCAAATCAAAAGCCACCGCTTTTTCAGACGGTGGCTTTCACATGAAGCAAAACTTCTAGGTGCTTGTCTTAGGCGGTCTTGGGCTTGACTTCCATCGACTCGTACCCGTGCACGCCTTCCATAATGAGCTTTTCGGCTTCCTCAGGACTCTTCCAGCCCTTCACCTTCACCCACTTGCCAGGCTCGAGGTCCTTGTAGTGCTCAAAGAAGTGGCGGATCTGATCAAGCACGTCGGCGGGAACGTCGTCGGCGGTCTTCCACTTGGCGTAGCGCAGGCAGACCTTGTTGACCGGCACGGCGAGAATCTTCCAGTCGATGCCGCCCTCGTCCTCCATCACGAGCACCGCCACGGCGCGGCAGCGGCACACCGTTCCGGTCATCAGCGGGAAGGGCGTCAGAACGCACACGTCCACCGGGTCGCCGTCGTCAGCAATCGTCTGGGGAATGTAGCCGTAGTTGCAGGGATAGTGCATGGCCGTACCCACGAAGCGGTCCACAAAGAGCGCTCCGGACTCCTTATCCACTTCGTACTTGATCGGAGCGGAATTGGCCGGAATTTCAACAATCACATTAAAGTCGCGCGGCAGATCGCGGCCGGCGGTCACTCGGGCAAGACCCATGTTCTCAATACTCGTCAATAAGGTTGCAAAAAGTGCCCGCTCAAGCTTGGGCGGACACGCTCAAGGGGCACGATTTTAGTGACAGACGGTTGATTTATCAAGGTTTTTCCCGAGTCAGGCGCCGCCCTTTTCGTTTCCGCCGCGGGCTAGGTGAGCCGCAGAAGGTTGGCGACGATATGCTCGCGCACCGCCTCATCTTGCGTACCGGTGATTTCCACATGCACAAAGCCCGCCTCGCGCAGCATCTGTGCGCAACGCGGATGAATCGTCACCGCCGCGCCGTGCAAAAACCACTCGCGGGCCTCCGGCACGGGGCGGATCGCGTGCAAAAGCGTCGCCACCGAATCGGAACTCGTGATGTAGACAATAGGCGAAGGCCCGTGCACGGCCTTTTGCAGATCTTCAATCTGCTGCATGGATAGTTCAATCGGAACGCGCACGTAGGCCGTCAACTTTTCCACGTCGGCGCCCAGCGCCGTGAGCTGTTCGGCCAGCCACTCGCGCCCGGTCTGGCCGCGGGCGATCAGCACGCGGCGCGGCACCTGCGTCTTGCGCAGCAGCTCAAAGAGCGCCTCGCTGCCGGAGTGCTCGGCGTCACCCGCCGGATAAATCACCGGCACCTCGTCGCCCCAGGCTGCGCGGATCACCCGCGCCGTGCCCTCGCCCACCGTGGCAAGCTTGATGTGCGCGGGCCACTTCTGCACCCAGTGCGCCACCGCGGCCACCGCCGCGGGCGATGCCATCACCACCATGTCGACGTCGTCCAAGCGCGAAAAGCGTTCGCTCACCAGCTCCTGATCCTCGGGAAGCGTGATTGTGAAGGCGGGCCAGCACCACGCCTGGATGCCGTCCTCCTTGAGCCGGGCCGCAAGGCGGTCGTTGGCAGCCCCCGGCCGCATAAGAATGACCGGTTGATGTAAGAGTCCCATCGTTGTCTTCGTCGTTTTTGTGATTTTTTTAATCTGCGTCAATTCTACGCGGATCTTTACAAAACTTGATGCGGCGCAAACCGGCGATGCCATAAAAAAGGCGGCTCCGAAGAACCGCCCGTATGTCGTCAGTCGATTGAAGACGGTCAAGCCGCCGTTGCGGCGAGCACCTCGGCAAGAAGCGCCTCTGCGCCCTGCGCCTTCAGGGAGGCGACGACTTCAGCGGCCACCGCTTCGCAGTCGGCGGCGACGCCCCGCGCCTGGGCGCTGATTTTGCGGCCGTCGCGATGATCCCCCACGTGGGCGCGCAGCCACAGGCTGCCGTTTTCCACGATGGCGTGCGCGGCAAGCGGCACCTGGCAGGAGCCGCCCAGCGCGCGGCTCACCGCACGTTCGGCGGCGGTGGCGCAGCGGATGTCCTCGTCGTTGATGAAGGCAAGCAGTTCCTTTAAATCCTCGCGGTCGGCGCGCACTTCAATGCCAAGCGCCCCCTGACCCGGGGCCGGAAGGCTGGTCTCCACGGGCAGGAGCTCACGGATGCGCGCTTCAAGCCCGAGGCGCTTTAAGCCTGCGCCCGCCATCACCAGGGCGTCGAACTCGCCCGCGTCAAGTTTGGAGAGGCGCGTGCCCACATTGCCGCGCACCGGCAGCACCTTCAAGTGCGGGAATTCCGAGCGCAGCATCAGTTCGCGGCGCAAGCTTGCGGTGCCCACGCGCGCGCCCGCAGGCATGTCTTCGAGCCGCGCATAGACGGGGCTCACGAAAGCATCGCGCGGATCCTCACGCGAGCTCACCGCTGCAAGAGCAAAGCCCTCGGGCAGCACCATCGGCACGTCTTTTAAGGAGTGCACCGCCAGATCGGCGCGCCCCTCGATCATCGCCGCCTCAAGCTCTTTGACAAAGAGTCCCTTGCCGCCGATTTTGGAGAGCGTCTTGTCGAGAATCTGGTCGCCCTTGGTGGTCATGCCGAGAATCTGGACATCGAGTTCGGGGTAGCGGTTGCGCAGCAGGGCCTGCACGTGCAGCGCCTGCCACATGGCAAGCGGGCTTTCCCGGGTAGCAATCACACAGCGTTTGAGGTCGGTCATAGTCGTTCTTATTTGCTTGGAAATGGGCGCCCAATGCGCCCGTACTCATCAAAATTGCCGCCGATTCTAGCAAAGCGCGCCTTCGCCTCCGCTTAACGCGCCGCAGCGAGGCCGCAACGTGGGGCTCCGGCAGACGGCGAAATATTTCCGCATGACGGTATCAAAACCACATACTCTTTTGATATTATTGGCGTTTTTCCTAAACGGGGTCCTTGCCGACAGGGCGCCGGCAGCGCCCGCGGGAGTCCTTCCCGCTGCGGTTTTTCCACGGATCCCCCACTTATCTTTCATTCTTTTTTTCAGTCATGACAGACGCTCACAATCATTCAGCCGATCCCTTGCATGCCAAGAAGGAAGCTTGGTCGGGCCGCTTCTCCGAGCCCGTGGCCGAGTTCGTGCTTCGATACACACAGTCTGTGAGCTTTGACAAGCGCATGGCCGCAGCCGACATCGCCGGCTCGCTTGCCCACGCCCAAATGCTTGCCGCCTGCGGCGTCATCTCCGAGCAGGATTTAAGCGACATCCGCCGCGGCATGGAGCAGATCTCCAACGAAATCAAGACCGGCAAGTTCCTCTGGCAGCTTGAGCTCGAGGACGTGCATCTGAACATCGAGGCGCGTCTGACGCAGCTGATCGGCGACGCCGGCAAGCGCCTTCACACGGGACGCAGCCGCAACGACCAGGTGGCCACCGACATCCGCCTGTACCTGCGCACCGAAATCGATCAGATCATCGCCATGCTCGGCCGCCTGCAGGAGGTGCTCGTCGACACCGCTTCGCGCGAAGCCGACACCCTGATGCCGGGCTTTACCCACATGCAGGTGGCGCAGCCCGTGACCTTCGGGCACCATCAGCTCGCCTACGTCGAAATGTTTGAGCGCGACCGCGAACGCATGATCGACCTGCGCCGGCGCGTGAACCGCTGCCCGCTCGGCGCCGCAGCGCTGGCCGGCACCACCTACCCCATCGACCGCGAGATGACCGCGCGGCTGCTCGGCTTTGAAGCCGTCTGCCAGAATTCGCTCGATGCGGTGAGCGACCGCGACTTCGGCATCGAATTCACGGCCGCCGCAAGCCTTGTGATGATCCACATCTCGCGCCTGTCCGAAGAGCTCGTCATCTGGATGAGCCAGCGCTTCAACTTCATCAAGCTGCCCGACCGCTTCACCACCGGCAGCTCCATCATGCCGCAGAAGAAGAACCCGGACGTTCCCGAAACCGCCCGCGGCAAGTGCTCGCGCGTGGTGGGCGACCTGATGACCATGACGATGCTCATGAAGGGCCTGCCGCTTGCCTACAACAAGGATCTGCAGGAGGACAAGGAGCCGGTGTTTGACGCGATCGACACCGTCAAGGACACGCTGCGCGCCTTCATCGAAATGATGGCGGGCGTCGAGCCCAACCGCGAAGAGATGCGCAAGGCGCTTTTGGCGGGCTATCCCACCGCCACCGACCTTGCCGACTACCTCACCCGCAAGGGCGTGCCCTTCCGCACCGCGCACGACATCGTGGGACGCGTGGTGCGTCTGGCAAGCGAACGCGGCTGCGACATCGCCGATTTGAAGCTCGAGGAGCTGCGTGAATTCTCCGACGTGATCACCGACGACGTCTACGGCGTGCTGACGCTGGAAGGGTCGGTTGCCGCACGCAACCACGTGGGCGGCACGGCTCCCGCGCAGGTGCGCCTGCAGGTCGAGCGCTGGAAGAAAATCTTCGCCGAGCGCAAGGCTCAGGCGCAGGCCAAGGCCGCTTAAGAGAAGCTTCCGACAAGCACCAACAAGAACGGGCGCCCGCGGGCGCCCGTTTTGCTTGTCCGGTTAAGGTTCCGGCTTAGAACTCGATGCCGAAGCCGAGGCTGCCTGCAGCGAGGATCACGAAGCCGAACACGATGCGGTACCACCCGAAGGCGCGGAAGTCGTGGCCGGAGACATAGCGCAGCAGCCAGCGCACCACGACGATGGCCGAGAAAAAGCTCACCACGAAGCCCACGGCGATCGCAGGCAGGCTGTCAACGGAAAGCGCCTCGCGCGACTGCCACAGATCCCACACCGTGGCGCCAAAAATCGTCGGGATGGCGAGAAAAAAGGAAAACTCGGTGGCCGCCTTGCGCGACAGGCCGAGGATGAGGCCGCCGATGATGGTCGAGCCCGAGCGCGACGTGCCGGGAATGAGCGCAAAGCACTGCATGCAGCCCACGGCAAAGGCGTCGCACGCGCTCATGTCGTCGATTTCCTGCACGCGCGGCACGATGCCGCGCTTTTCGTGGCGCGACTCAATCCACAAAATGAGAAGGCCGCCCACGACCAGCGCAAGCGCCACGGTGAAGGCGTTGAAAAAGTGCGACTTCACAAAGCTCGACAAAAGGGCGCCAAGCACGGCCGCGGGCAGAAAACCCACGACGATGTTGACGGCAAGCCGCTGCTCCTTTCCGGGCTTGAAAAGATTGCAGACGATGGCAATCAGGCGCCTGCGGTAGTGCCAGCACACGGCAACGATGGCGCCCGCCTGAATGGCGATGTAGAAGGTGTCGGCCCAGGGCTCGTCAAAGCGGATGATGTCGCCCGTCAGAATCAAGTGGCCGGTGGAGCTCACCGGGAGGAACTCGGTGAGTCCCTCCACGATGCCGAGAATGATGCTTTGCAGGAAAATCCAAACGTCCATACCTTAATCCTCTGCAGCGTTCTCAGCCGGCTTTTCTTCCGGAAGCTTCGTGGCCAAAACCTTGTCGATGCGGCGGCCGTCCATGTCGACCACCTCAAACTCCCAGCCGTCCCAAACAACCTTGTCGCCCGTGCGCGGCAGCCGCTGCAGCAAAAGCATCATCATGCCGGCAAGGGTGTTGTAGCGCCCGAGCTCCTCTTCGGGCACCTCCTTGATTTCGAGCGTGTCCTTGAGTTCCGGAATGGCGATGATGCCGTCCAAAAACCACGAATTCTCCGAGCGGCGGATCGCCATGCTCTCCTCTTCGGTTTCGGGCTTGAATTCGCCCGCGATGGCTTCGAGCACGTCGCGCGGGGTCACCAGACCCACCACTTCGCCGAACTCGTCGACCACCAACGAAAGCGGCACGATCGTGCTCTTGAAGTGCTCGAGAATCTCCATGCCGGTGAGGGACTCGGGCACATAGACCACCGGCAGCAGGTTCTTCGTGAAGTCGATCGTGCGCGACTCGACAATCTGCTGCAGCAGGCTGCGGGTCGAGCAGATGCCCTTCACATCCGACAATGAGCCGGAGGCCACCACCAGGCGCGAGCGCTTGCTCGTAAGCAGCTTTTTGATGTTGGTTTCGTTGTCGTCCTGCAGGTCGATCCATTCGATGTCGCTTCGCGGCGTCATCACGGAGCCCACCTGGCGTTCGTCCAGGCTAAAGACGTTGCGCACCATGTCGCGCTCGTTTTCCTCGATCGCCCCCGAGGCGCTTCCCTCCTCGATCATCGCGTGGATTTCCTCCTGCGTTACGCCGCCTTCGTCGCCCTTGTCAAGCCGCAGCACCTTCAGGACGAACTTGGTGGAAACCGAGAGCAGCTTCACAAAGGGACTCATCACGAGGCTCAGCCCGTGCAGCGGACGCGAAACGATGCAGGCAAGCTCCTCGGGCCAGCTCTGCCCCAGGCGCTTCGGGACGAGTTCGCCGAGCACAATCGAAAAGTAGGTGACAAAGACCACCACGAGCGTCACGCCGAGAACCTTGGCGGTGTCGGGGGCCACGCCCCAGCCCATCAGCACTTCCGCGGCGGGCCCGGCCAGCGCCGACTCGCCCACAATGCCCGAGAGAATGCCGATCGACGTGATGCCCACCTGCACGGTCGAAAGGGCCCAGGTGGGGTCGGCCTGCAGCTTGGAGGCGCGCTCGGCGCCCTTGTTGCCCTCTTCTGCCAGCACCTGCAGCTTTGCCTTTCTGCTTGTGACGAGCGCAATTTCGCTCATGGAGAACACACCGTTTAACACGATGAGTGCAAACAACATCAAGACATCTATCCAACTGCTCATGGCAAAAGAAAACCTCGTCGTCGGTACGGAATCTCAAATTCTAAGGAACGGGCGGGCGCCGCTTGAAAAAGCCGTGCGCTTCATTTGTTGCGAAGCTTTTCCGCGCAGATGGCAAAAAGTCCCGCCCGACCTGCGCCGGATGGGACTTTCCGCCGAAGGGGTTCGTATGAGCCCGCTCGAAAATCAAAAATCAGAACGGCATCTTCATGCCCGGAGGCAGCGGCATGCCGGCCGTGGCCTCGCGCATCTTCTGCTGCGCGGCGGCTTCGGCCTTGTGCGCGGCGTCGTTGATTGCGGCAGCAATCAGATCCTCGAGCATTTCCTTGTCGTCTTCGCTGCCCGACATCAGGCTCGGATCGATTTCCACGCGCCTGGCCTCGTGCTTGCAGGTGACGGTAATCTTCACCATGCCGGCGCCGGCTTCGCCCGTCACCTCGACGTTGGCGAGCTCGGCCTGGGCGCGCTCGATATTCTTCTGCATTTTCTGAGCCTGCGCGAGCAGGCCGGCAAAATTGCCTCTCATTTCAATTCACCTGTGTAGTCGAAAAAATTGGGTTCGAATGGTTCCTACTTGTCGGCTTTGCGCACCGATGTCTCATCGAGCTCGCCGTCCAAAACGCGCAAGCATTCTTGCACAAACGGATCGCTTTTGAAGGCTTCGATCATCGCAAGCCTTGCGGCACGCCGCTCGGACTCCTCCCAAAGCGAGAGCGTGGCCTGACTCTTGCCGTCGTGCTCCTGGCTGTCAAACTGAACGGCAAAGGCTTCGCCTTTCAAGCGCTTCATCGCCGCTTCGATCAAATGCACCACCTCGGGGGTGAGCAGCATGCGGCTTCTCGGCCGCAGCAGCACATGATCGTCGGTGAGTTCCAGCACGACGCTGCCGGCCGCCACTTCACGCGGAAGCGCCGTCAGGCCGCTTGCACACACCAGTTTTCGCCAGTTAGAAAGCAGTTCGTCGGGATGCACCTCGATGGGCGGCAGAATCGCCGGCCCCCTGCTTGTGTGCCTTCTTCTAACCGGCTCAATGCTCTCCCCGGTCGGGATCCTCCGGTGCGGCGTCTACCCAGGGCGGCGCAATGTCAGCAGGCGCCTCGGGGGGCACCTCGGGCTGCGGCGCGGAAACAGGCTTTGCCTCCGCTTGGAGAGCAGGCTGCGGCTCCTTTTTCTCAGGCACCCTGGAGCCCGGCGCAAAGCCCGCGGGCTTGAAGGCGAGCATGCGCAAAATGGCCATCGTAAAGCCCGCGTACTCGTCGGGAGCTTGGGCCATGTCGGCTCTGGCCTGCAGCAAAATCTGATAGTCGAGCTGCACCTCTTCGGGGGTCATGGCGCCCGCGAGCTTTTGAATGCGCTCCAAGCTTGAGCCCGCGTCGGTGACCGCACCCGGCACGCGCTGCACGATGGCGATGCGGTGCATGAGGCTTGCCCAGTCGCGCACGGCCTGCGTGTAGCTCACGCCGTCCAGGCCAATTTTGCGGGCGGTGTCAAGCGCCTCCTTGGCCCTGCCCTCGAGCACCATTTCAGTGAGGTCGCACAGCACGTCGGAATCCATGACGCCCAGCATGGCGCGGACTTTCTCAAGCGTCACGTTGCCCGCGCAAAAGGCGATGGCTTGATCCAAGAGCGACAGGCCGTCGCGCATCGAGCCGCGGGCTGCACGCGAGAGCACTTCGAGAGCTGCGGGCTCGGCGGGAATCCCCTCCTGCTGCATGATCGACTGCATATGGGAGGCCACGGCCGCGGGAGCCATGTTCTTCAAATTGAACTGCAGGCAGCGCGAGAGCACCGTCACGGGCACCTTCTGCGGGTCGGTCGTCGCGAGAATGAACTTCACGTACTCGGGCGGCTCCTCGAGGGTCTTGAGCATGGCGTTGAAGGCGTGTGCGCTCAGCATATGCACTTCGTCGATCATGTAGACCTTGTAGCGCGCGTTGGTGGGCGCGTACATGGCGCGCTCCAAAAGCTGCGTCATCTCCTCGACCGAGCGGTTGCTTGCCGCGTCGATTTCGATGTAGTCGACAAAGCGCCCCTCGTCGATCGCGCGGCACGCTTCACACTTGCCGCAGGGGTGCGAAGTCACGCCCCCCTTGCCGTCCTCCCCGGTGCAGTTGAGGCACTTGGCGAGAATGCGCGAGAGCGTCGTCTTGCCCACGCCGCGCGTGCCGGTGAAGAGATAGGCGTGATGCAGGCGGTTTTCATCAAGCGCATGCTTGAGCGCTGCAACGACGTGCTCCTGACCGACGATGCTTTCAAAGTCATGAGGGCGCCACTTCCTGGCAAGAACCTGATAGCTCATAGGGAAAACGTTCTGAAAGAAACGGGGAAAGCCGGACCCGGCAGGCTCAACAAAGGGCAGCCCCCGAAGAGCGGCAAAGGCCGGTCAATTATAAGGAAGCGGGCGCCTGCGGCCTCAAGAGAAACAAAATCGGCGAGCCTTATCCTCGGCACTAAGAGTATTCCGCCGTGGCTGCTTCGTTCCCGACCTGACCAGGTTAGCAGAGCTCTTATGCGAGGGGACCCGCCGAACTGCGCATTGTAATGAAAAAGAGGCTCTCGCGAAAGCCCCTTTTTTGTGAAAGTAGAGAAAATCAAGCTTCGCCGCTCTTTTCGCCTTCGGGCTTACCCTGCGCCTGAAGGCCCGCGGCCTTCTTGAGCTCTTCGATCACTTCGGCCTGCTTTTTGAGCTGCTCTTCGAGCTGGCGGATCTTGACGGCGTACGGATCGTCCTCGCCCGGCACCACGCCGTAGGCCATGAAGTGCGACAGCAGCTCCTCGCGCTTTTTGCGGCTTTCCTTCGTGGAGCGCGCAGGCACGCCCACCACGGTCACATTGGCGGGCACCTCGCGCACCACCACCGCGTTGCTGCCGATGCGGGCATTGTCGCCCACCGTAAAGCCGCCCAGGATCTTGGCGCCCGCGCCCACCACAACGCCCTTGCCGAGCGTCGGATGGCGTTTTTCCCCGCGCCCGAGGTTCACGCCGCCCAGGGTGACGCCGTGATAGATCGTGCAGTCGTCGCCGACCTCCGCGGTTTCGCCAATCACAACCCCCATGCCGTGGTCGATGAAGACGCGCCGGCCGATGCGGGCGCCCGGATGGATTTCAATGCCGGTGAGAAAACGCCCCACGTGGCTCACCCAGCGGGCAAAGCCCGTCCACCCCTGAATCCAGCACCAGTGCGCGGCACGGTGAAACGCGAGCGCATGCAGCCCGGGGTAGCTGAAAATCACCTGCAGGGGGCTGATCGCGGCCGGGTCCCTTTCGAGAATCGTCCGCACGTCTTCCTTGATGCGCTCAAACATTTGCTTGAATCCTTTCTGGGTGTTTGTAGACAATGCCGGCAAAACACGTCTCTCTTTTGTATTTGCCGCATGTTCGTTGATTGTACCGCAGCGCCGCAGGCTGGCTTACGGCGTTTCGGGCTTGTTCGCAAGGGGCTTTTTGCGCCCTGCCCGCAGGCGTCTTGGACAGATGACAGCCGCGCAGATTCCGCGCAGAAGATCGACTTCGGACTGGGTGAGAAGCGCCCTGGAAAAAATCGAGCGGCTCATCTGCATCAGGTTTTTGGGCTCGGCGGGATTGAGCGCTCCGCAGGCGGTCATCGCCTCCTGCCAGTGGCGCATCAGGCCTTCAATGGCAGCGGCGCTTGCCACCGGATCCTTTTCAAAGCGCTCCTGCCAGCGGTAAAGGCCCGCGGCGTGGGCCTTTTGCAGCAGCGCCATGTGCATCTCGTAGGCGGCGATCTGCACGGCCTGGGCAAGGTTCAGGCTCTGGCTTTGCGGATTGGCGGGAATGGCGGTGGCAAAGCGGCACAGGCCGGTTTCTTCATTGGTAAGCCCCGAGCGCTCGCAGCCAAAAACAAAGGCAATGCCCGGCCCCTTGTTTTCGTGCGCCCAGACGGCGGCGCGTTCGGCGCTGCTGCGCATGGTCTCGAGCTGCGGCCCGAAGCGGCGGCTATAGCCCGTCATGGCAAAGGGCAGCGCCACGTCGGAGAGGGCCGACTCCAGATCGGGATAGTCGCGGGACGCCTGCAGCACATCCACGGAACTCGTGGAAAACGCCACGGCGTCGGCATGGGTGCGGTAGTTGACGTCTGCGGGCGCCACCACGCGCAGGTCCGTAAAGCCCATCGTCTTGATGGCGCGCGCAGCCGACCCGATGTTGCCCGGATGACTGGGTCTGACAAGCACAAAGGAAATGCGGCCGCTCTCAGGCGGCAGCGTCTGGTTGAGAACTTCATCCATGAAACTATTCGGGAAAACAATGCGTTGTGAAGCGGAACGTTAATCCAAGGTCAGACGGAAATCGTACCGCAGACCTGTCGGCATCAGGCACCACAGCGACACTATTCAACTTTGAATGTTGAAACAGCGGCAAGCTGACGGCCTGCCGTCAGCAAAGCTGGGACACAAAAAAGCCAGAGCGTCTTCCCGGTTTGGCGCAAAAAGGCGTGCAGAACCCGGCTTTTTCTTTGGTTTCTGCGCGCCTCAAGCGCCGCGGCATTTGGAGCGCTTTTGCTAAAATGCAGGCACATTCAACGAGTCTGCGGGAATATTGCCGCTGACGCTTACATGGTCAGGGAGTTGACTGCTGTGCTCAGCTCCCTTTTGTTGTCCGTTTTATCCATTCGAGCCTCTTTCCATGCCTTCTGCCCAACTTGAAGTTGCGATCCAGGCCTGCCGCAAAGCCGGCAGCTATATCAACCGTGAAAGTCTTGACCTTTCGGCCGTTGAGGCGCGAGAGAAGGCTCCGTTTGACTTTGTGAGCCGTGTGGACACGGGTTCCCAGGAGCGCATTACCTCCATCATCCGGCAGTACTTCCCCAAGGACAGCATCATTGCCGAAGAATCCGGCACCGTCATCAATCCGGGCGCTGACGGCGTCTGGTATGTTGATCCCTTGGACGGTACGACGAACTTTCTGCACGGTTTTCCGCACTACGCCGTGAGCATCGCATACACCCTCAAGGGGAAAGTGATGGCCGCCGCGGTCTACGATCCGGTCAAGGACGAACTCTTTAGCGCCGAGCGCAGCCGCGGAGCGTTCCTCAACAACGCCCGCATCCGCGTCTCCGGCCGTACCGACATGGGCAAGGCTCTGATCGGCACAGGCTTTCCGTTCCGCCGCAATGACGACTACAAGTCGTTCCTGCCCAAGCTCGAGAGCGTGGCGCGCTCCTGCGCCGGCCTGCGCCGTGCGGGCTCTGCTGCGCTCGACCTCTGCTACGTCGCCTGCGGGCGTCTTGACGGCTACTGGGAGTCCAACCTCAAGAGCTGGGATCTGGCGGCCGGTTCGCTCATCGTGCTGGAGGCCGGCGGCCTTGTCACCGACCTTGAAGCCGGCGAGGACTACCTCACCACCGGCGGCATCTGCGTGGGCACGCCCAAGATCTTCGCCCCGCTTCTGATGAAAGTCTCCGCCGCGGCGCGCGCCGCATAATCGATCTTCATGACCGAGACAAACCGCCGTCAGCAGGAGGCCGCCGCCGAGGATCCCTACGCAGGCCACACGCCCATCATGCGCCAGTACCTGATGCTCAAGGACAAGCATCCGGGCGTGCTGCTTTTGTACCGGCTCGGCGACTTCTACGAAACGTTTTTTGACGACGCCATCCTCGCCAACAAGGTGCTGGGATTGACTCTCACGCGCCGCGGGCGCGACGCCGACGGAAAGGACATTCCGATGGCGGGCGTCCCGGCGGCAACGCTCGACCAGTACCTGGCGCGCTTTGTGAAGGCCGGCCTTTCGGTTGCCGTCTGCGAGCAGATGGGCGAAGCCGTCCCCGGGCGCAGCATTGAGCGCAAGGTGGTGCGCATCGTCACGCCCGGCACGCTCACCGACGGAGCGCTTCTCAGCGACAAAAAGGACTCGCCGCTTGCGGCCTGGGTGCCGGGAAAAGGCAAAAAGGGGCTCGGCGCGCTGGTGTGGCTGACGCTTTCCAACGGCGACTTCCGGGCGCTTCGCTGCTCGGCCGCCGATCTGGCAAGCGAAGTTGCGCGCTTAACGCCCGGTGAAATTCTTCTCTCAGAATCCGTGAAGGCCGCGGGCCTTCCTGAACTCGAAGGCATTCCCCTTACAGCGCTGCCCGACTGGCACTTTGACAGCCAGCGCGGGGCGGCGCTTGTTAAAGATCGCTTCGGGCTCGAAGCACTTGCCGCCCGGGGGCTAGAAAACGAACCGGAGGTGCTTGCCGGCATCAATGCCATTCTGGGCTATGTCGAGCAGACCCAGTGCGACGCCCTTCCCTTTTTGCGCGCCCCGGTCCTGGAAGAAAACAACGCCTATGTGTCGCTTGACGCCGTGGCGCGCCGCAATCTGGAAATCAGCGAAACCATCCGCGGCGGCGAAGGCGAAACGCTCATGCGCGTGCTCGATCACTGCCGCACCAGCATGGGATCGCGTATGCTCCTGCACTGGCTGCATCATCCGCTGCGCGACTTTGCCGCGGTGCGGGCGCGCCATGAAGCCATTGAAGAACTCATCGGCGAGCAGACGCTGCGCACGCGCTTTGATGCGTGCTTAAACGGCATGCCCGACATTGAGCGCAACGCCGGCCGCATTGCCTTGAGAAGCATCCGGCCGCGCGAAATGGCCGCGCTGCGCGATGCGCTCGAGAAGGTGGCAGACTTTGCGGCTCTCGCCGGCGAATGCAAGAGTCCGCTTTTGGCGCACCTCACAGCTTCCGCGGCCATCGATCCTGCGCTTTCCGAAGAACTGCACCTCTGGATCGCCCCCGACCCCGCCCCGCTGCTGCGCGAGGGCGACGTGATTGCCGCAGGCGCCGATCCGGAGCTCGATCAACTGCGCTCGATGCGCGACAACACCGGGGAATTCCTGGTGCAGCTTGAGACCCGCGAGCGCGAGCGCACGGGCATTTCATCGCTGCGCGTGGAATTCAACCGCGTGGCGGGCTACTACATTGAAGTGCCGCGCTCCATGGGCGACAAGGTGCCCGCCGACTACCGGCGCCGCCAGACGCTTAAAAACGCCGAGCGCTTCATCACGCCGGAACTCAAGACATTTGAAGACCAGGCGCTCTCGGCAAAGGAGCGGTCGCTTGCGCGGGAAAAGGCCCTCTGGGAAGCGCTTTTAGACCGCATCCAGATCTATGTGAAGCCTCTGCTCGACGCTGCAGCCGCGGTGGCAAGCGCCGATACGCTGCTGTCGCTGGCCAAGCACGCCGAAGAGGCCGACTGGGTGAAGCCCGCGATGAGCACGGTGCCGGGCATCGAATTGGAGGGTGCACGCCACCCCGTGGTTGAGCACGCGCTTGAGCACTATGTGCCGAACAACTGCTCGCTCACCCCGACGCGGCGCCTTTTGGTGATCACCGGCCCCAATATGGGCGGCAAGTCAACCTATATGCGCTCGATTGCGCTCATTGCGCTTTTAGCCTGCGCGGGCAGCTTTGTCCCCGCCAAGAGTGCGCGCATCGGCCCCATCGACCGGATTCTGACCCGCATCGGCGCCTCCGACGACCTGGCGCGCGGCCGCTCGACCTTCATGGTGGAGATGACGGAGGCGGCCGCCATCCTGCATCAGGCCACAGCCAATTCGCTGGTGCTGATGGATGAAATCGGGCGCGGCACGTCCACGTTTGACGGCCTGAGTCTTGCGGGCGCCATTGCCAGGGAGCTTGCCTGCAGCACCAAGAGCTTCACGCTCTTTGCGACACACTACTTTGAGCTCACGCAGCTTGCAGCGCAAATTCCAGAGGTCGCCAACGTACACGTCAGTGCCCGGGAAACAAACCGCGGCATTGTCTTCATGCATGACGTCAAGGAAGGCCCCGCCAGCCGCTCCTACGGCATTGCCGTGGCAGAGCTTGCCGGGGTGCCCGCTGCCGTCACACGCAGGGCAAAAGCCATGATGGCCGAAATTGAAGCGCGGTCGGCGGCTTCTGATGCCCAGCTTGATCTTTTTAGCATCGATGTACCGGCACCTGTTGCGGTGGAGGAAAGTCCAGCGGCGACAGCCGCGACCGGCTTTGTGGAAGAGATCAGTACGCTTGACGTTGACGACCTCACACCAAGGGAGGCTCTTGCCAGGCTCTACGCCTTAAAGGAAAAGGCGCTGCAAGTGCTCAACCAATAGGAAGCAGAAAAAAAACGGCTCGTTGGAAAACTCCTTCGAGCCGATTTCTTATGTGCTAACGCACAAAAAACGAAACCCCCGAAGGAGGATATCCAACGGGGGTTCGTAAATGATTTAGCCTGGCAGTGACCTACTTTCACTGGAAATACAACCAACTATCATCGGCCCTGGAGCGTTTCACTGTCCTGTTCGGAATGGGAAGGAGTGGTACCACTTCG
>CALXOY010000015.1 GCA_944390145.1 uncultured Duodenibacillus sp. | reverse complement strand
ATGCTGAAAACTGCGCGGATGGAAGATTTGGCAGCTTTTAGCAAACGGCTCTTTTTCCTCAATCCTGCAATTCTCCAAGCCTGTTCACGCATCACCACACCGAGAGTTTTTGACAGTGCGGGAACTTTGATAAATCTTTGTCCGCTTGAACGAGAACAGTCCGCGGTCTTGAGCGCTCAGCCCGCTTACCACCGGATCACAGGCCAAAATGAAGAAAAAATTCCGCACCTTGCTGAGCAAAAGGCCGCTCGTTTCCGAGCGGCCCCCAATTGAGGTTATCTCATCGTGCGGATCAACCAAGCGATCGCGAAGATCGCAACAAGAGCTCCATCAACGTGGATGTCGCTTGGATGTCGCTTGGATGTCGCCGGTGTTGACAATAATGGTCTGTGGTATGACCTCCCACGAAGAGAACAGATGATAAGGCATCCTGAACTCCTCAAAAGAATGACAAGCCCAGTGTTAGCCGCGCTGGGTTTTGTCGTTTTTTCACCCTCCGCATTGCTGCTTCAGGACCCGTTCTTTTGACCGGTGAACTATCCGGCAAAAGAACTCTTAAGGAGTTCCGGCGAAGAGACAGGCAACGACGCACCCTCTGTACATCAACGTGGTGCGTCGGATTTTAACGTTGATGCAGCAATATTTGAAGCCTTCCTTCACTCGCCCTGATCAACCGCATGACCGTGCCGGAATCGTCGGCAGTTCATCGGACGCCGCCATCCCGGAGATCTTTGCCCACTTTTTGACTGCGCCGCATACAATTGAAGCAAGGGCGCCGTGCACGGCCGGCCGCAATGGCAACAGGTTCGCGCCGCGGCGAGTTGAGACGAGAAAAAGAGGAAAAAGTCCGCTATGACAATGATCATTGGAATGACTGGCGGCATCGCCTGCGGCAAAACAGCGGCAACAGATGTCTTTCGCAAACTCGGCGTACCGGTAATTGACGCGGACGAAATCAGCCGGGAGCTGACCGGCCCCGGCGGCAAGGCGCTGCCGGAAATTGCCGTGGCCTTCGGCGCGGACATGATCGGCACGCAGGGCATGAAGCGCGATCTGATGCGCGAGCTGGTTTTTTCGGATCCCCGCGCCAAGGAAAAGCTCGAATCCATCCTGCACCCGATGATCAAGCGCGAGATGTTCGAGCAGCTCAAGGCCATCAAGGCCCCCTATGTGATCCTCTCGGTGCCGCTGCTTCTGGAAAGCGGCCGCTGGGCTGATGCCGTCAAGCGCGTGCTTGTGATTGATGTGACCGAAGACGAGCAGATCAACCGCTTGGTCTACGACCGTCATCTCGGCGAGGAGCAGGCGCGCGCCATCATCGACTCGCAGATCTCCCGCGAAAAGCGCATTGCAGCGGCCGACGACCTGATCGACAACAGCGGCACGCTGGAAGATCTTGAAGAAAAGGTCAAGGGCCTGCACAACTTCTATCTGAAGATGGCCGAGGGAGAGGCCTCTTGACGACTGCAGGCAAGGCTTGAACAAGCCTCGCAAGTCGGCACAAGCAAAAGGCGCCGGCAGCGTGTTGACTGCCTCCGGCGCCTTTTCTGTGGCTGTGTGGAAAAAAGTTCAGCGCTTCTTTTTCTGCTCTTCTTCCTGCTCGTGCTGCATCTTTTCGAGCTGCTCGACGATCAGGTCGGGATCAGCCGACCCCGGCTCGCCGTGGATCACGTACTCGCCGCTTGCCCACTGTCCGAGATCAATCAGCTTGCAGCGCTCGGAGCAAAACGGCCGCCAGGGGCTCTTCATATCGTACTCATGCAACTTCTTGCATGTCGGGCACTTCACCATCATGGCGGATCACTCCTCAAATCACAACATAGAGGCCCTGCGCACCCATCGCAAGGAGCTCCTGGTTCAGCTTCTCGTCAGCGCTTGCGGCGGCATAAAGCGGCACGCGCTGGGTGGCGGCGGCAAGGATTGCGCGCGCGTCGGCATCGGGCTCGATGGCGCCCACAAGCCACTCCTGCAGCTCAGGGGCGGCGGCTTCCCGGGCATTTGAAAACCACTGCCGGCACACCACAAGGGGCACGCCAAGGCGCTTGGCAAAGGCTTCGCGCTCGGGCGTGAGCTGCGAGACGAGCAGACCGTCCGCCTTGGACCGGGCAAAGAGATCGGCCGCCGACGCAAGCTCAATGTCCTTCATCATGGCCGCGTGCGATGGCAGCTCGAGCCGCTCGATGGCAAGCGAGCACATCGGCAGAAGCCTTTCCTGCTGCGCCTCCTTGAGATTTTCAAACCAGCGGAAGGTTTGCGACTCAAGCGCCTGCGGCTTTCCCTCCCAGGCGCTGATGCGGCAGAAGTGAAGCCGCACATAAGCGTGCGGATACTCGCGCTCAAAGACAAACCAGGGGCTTGCCGAGCAGACCTTGACGCCAAGCTCCTCGGCGTATTCACGAGCAAGAGCCTCAAGCACCGTCTCGCCCGGCTCAAGCTTTCCGCCCGGAAACTCCCACCAGCCGGCATAGGGCTTGCCCTGCGGGCGGCTTGCCATTAAAAAGCGCCCTTTTTCATCGGTCAGAACGCCGACCGCAACTTCAGTGACTTCGGCCATCAGCTTCTCGCTTTGAGCGCTTCACGCGCACTCACCATCTTGGCAAACTGCAGGGCCACGCGGCCGCTTCTGCCGCCGCGCTCAATGGCCCACTGCACTGCTTCCAGACGCAGCTCCTCGGACTTGCGCAGGCTCTCGGGCACCGGATAGAGCTCGAAGGCCTGATCGAGCACCCTGAGGTACTCGGACTGGCTGAAGGGATAAAACGACAGCCACAGCCCGAAGCGCTCGGCAAGCGAGAGCTTCTCCTCGAGCACTTCGCCCGGATGCAGATCGCCGTTTTCGTCGAGCTCGCTTGAGAGGTTGTCGCTCGCGGGCTCGGGCATCAAATGACGGCGATTGCTTGTGGCATACACCAGAATATGGCTGCCGCCCGTTGAAACCGAGCCGTCGAGGGCGGCCTTGAGCGCCTTGTAGCCGCTTTCCCCGAGCTCAAAGGAAAGGTCGTCGCAGTAAAGAATGAAGTGCTCGCTTCTGCCTTCAAGCGCATTGACAATCTCAAAGAGGTCGCGCAGATCCTCCTTGCCGACTTCAATCAACCGCAGCCCCTCATCAAAAAAGCGGGCCGCGCAGCCGCGGATCAGCGAGCTTTTGCCCGTGCCGCGGGCGCCGGTAAGCAGCACGTTGTTTGCGGGAAGCCCCCGCACAAAGGCCGCCGTGTTTTCCAAAAGCAGCTTCTTCTGCCGCTCGACATAAAGGAGATTGTCGAGATTGACGGCGGCAAAGGAGTGCACGGGCATCAGGCGGCCGAGCTCGGTGCCCAGATACGTGCGCTTCACCCAGCGGTAGGCCGGAGCGCTCCAGTCAAAGTCGTGCGCCGCTGGCGGCAGCAGCTGCGCAAAACGAAGCAGCAGCTCGGCGGTGAGCTTTTCCGTGCCGCCTTCGGCAAGAAGCTTTGTCAAATCCTGTTGGTGAGCCATTGCGTCTCCTAACTGCGGTAATCCGCGTTAATCGACACATAGTCGTGCGAGAGGTCGGTGGTCCAGACCGTTTCCGAAGCCGTGCCGCGCCCGAGATTGATGCGCACCAGGATTTCGGGCTTGGCCATCACGCGCACGCCGTCCTCCTCGCGGTACTGCGGGGCGCGTCCGCCGCCCACGGCCACCTGCACGTCGTCAAGCCAGAGGTCGACCTTGCCGGCATCGAGATCTTCGACGCGCGCGTTGCCGACGGCAGCCAGAATGCGGCCCAGATTGGGGTCAGAGGCAAAAAACGCGGTTTTCACGAGCGGCGAGTGCGCCACTGCGTAGCAGACCTGCAGCGCCTCGGCCTTGGTGCGCGCCCCCTCCACGGTGACCGTGATGAACTTGGTGGCGCCTTCGCCGTCGCGGATCATCGACTGCGCCAGGCGCTGCGCCACGATGGTGAGCGCCCCGATGAGCGCCTCCAGGCGCGGATCATCAATGGACTCGATCTTGAGTTCGGACGCGCCCGTCGCAATGGTGATGAAGGAGTCGTTGGTGCTCGTGTCGCCGTCGACCGTGATGCGGTTGAAGCTTGCGTCGGCCACGCGCTTGGCGACTACGCTCAAGACGTCGGGGGCAACGCCCGCGTCGGTTGCTATAAAGCCCAGCATGGTCGCCATGCGCGGCTCAATCATGCCGGAGCCCTTGCTGATGCCGGTGACCGTGATGATCTTTCCGTCGATCATCGCCTTGGTGGAAAAGGCCTTGGGCACCGTGTCGGTCGTCATGATGGCGGTTGCCGCCTCCACCCAACCGGCCGGAGAAAGGCTCTCAAGCGCCTTCGGCAGTCCGGCCAGAAGACGGTCCATGGGAAGCGGCTCCATGATGACGCCCGTGGAAAAAACGAGCGTCTCCTCCACGGGGCAGCCCACCGCGCGGGCCAGCGCAGCGCAGGTCGCCTCGGCGGCGCGCAGCCCCTCTTTTCCAGTGCCCGCATTGGCAATGCCGGTGTTGACGACAAGCGCCCTCACCGACTTTGTTGCCGCCTGATGTGCGCGGCAGACCTGCACGGGAGCCGCCGCAAAACGGTTTTGCGTGAAAACGCCCGCGGCATGAGTGCCCGGCGCAAAGCGCATCACCATGACGTCGCGCCGGTTTTGTTTGCGGATTCCCGCCATCGCGGTGCCAAGCTCGACGCCGGCCACCGGAAAAATGGTTTTGGGATCGGGAGCGGAAAGATTGACTGCCATTGCCTCGTATTCCTTGCGATGTTTCTTGTTCTGTGCGAGCAGCCGTCCGGTAGGGAAAAGACGCCCGCCGCTGCCGCTACATTATGCCGCGATGCAGGCCGACGAACTGCCGATCCCCGGCTTTTGCACCCGAAAACGGCAGCCGCCGCCCGTGATTGATTCCCGGGCGGCGGCTGCGCCATCAAATGAAGGCCTTATAAACAGGCGCTTGCGTTTGACGGATTACTTTTTCTTTTCCTGCGACAGGATGTGCATCACGGCCAGGCGGGCGGAATTCAAGGCAAATGCCGAAGCCGTGCCCTCGCCGATCTTGAGGTCGTAGCTGTCGCCGTAGACGCCGCCGGCGTCATGACCGACCGCGTACAGGCCCGGGATCACATGGTCGTTCTTGTCGACCACCTGCAGATCGGCCGTCACCTTGACGCCGTTCAAGGAGGTGAGCGTGTTGAGCTTGCCGCGGATCACATAGAAGGGAGCGGTGGCCACTTCACGCAGGTAGTACGGATCCTTGCCGAATCCTTTCTGCAAAAGCTCCAGATCATGCGTCCGACGCGGCAGGAAGCCTCCGGAAACACTCCGCTCACGCCGCTGATGCCCTGGATCACGCCCGAAGTGCCCGGGCGGCTTCTCAAAGCCATGCTGCAGGCGGGCGGCCTGCGTCATCTGCATCCCGGAGAGTACGTCTTCAAGCAAAACGATCCCTATGACCGTCTTGTGGTGCTTATGAGCGGCCTGGGTGCACGCGCCTTCGGCAGCCTCTTTACGCAAAATGCTGCGGCGCTGGCGCTATCCATCCCGGGAAGGATCCTTGGAGGCAACCACTGCTTTTTCTCCGGCAGGCCCGGCGTCGGCCGCTACTTTGCGCTCACGGAGGCCGACATCCTCAGCGCGCCGTCGGCTGCTTTAAAACGCATGATGCGCGAGGATTTGGATCTCGCAGCCGAATCGGCAGCCTATCTTGACATGTGCCTGCAGTCCAACCGCATCGGGCTTGGCGCCATCGCCCTGCTGCCGGTCCGAAGCCGCATTCTCGTGTGGGTGCTCACCTGGGGTTTTGTCTACGGCACGCTGGAGCGCAACGCGCAGGGCGAGGAAGTGCTGCGCCTGACGCCCGGCCTGCCGGTGGAGCTGCTTGCGCGCGTCGTGAGCGCCAATCCGAGTCAGGTCAAGCGCGACATCGCCCGCCTCAAGGAGGACGGCGTTTTGGAGCGCGGCAGCCAGGATGTCGCCGTGCGGGCAGCGGCGCTCGACTCCATCTGGAACTGGCTCTACAGCATCGAGGAGCTCGAGGCCCCCTTAAGGCGCCTGCCCGACTGGCGGCCCTACGTGCAGTCCGGCCGGACCGATTTCAGAGCCCGCCTGCAGACGCTGCTTTTGCCGCAGTAGAAAAAGAAAAACTCCTGCAGCCGCATCCCGGACCGGGATTTTCTGCAGGAGCCGTGAGTGAAGCGCTCAAGCCGCTTTAGTCAAGCTTGCCGTGGCAGTCCTTGAAGCGCTTGCCCGAGCCGCACGGGCAGGGATCGTTGCGGCCCACGTGCGAGAAGTCGAGCTTTTGCACGTCCTCGTGCTGGGCGGCGGCATTTTCCAGACGTTCTTCGCCGGCCTGCTGGCTTGCCTGGGCGGCCTGCTGGGCCTCCTCGGGCATCTGGATCTGCACGTGCATGAGCACGCGGCACAGGCCTTCGCGCACATTGTCCAGAAGCGACTCGAACATCGCAAAGGCTTCGCGCTTGTATTCCTGCTTGGGCTGCTTTTGCGCGTAGCCGCGCAGGTAGATGCCCTGGCGCAGGGCGTCAAGGGCGGTGATGTGCTGGCGCCACGTCGTATCGAGCACCTGCAGGAGCACATGGCGGCAGAAGCCGGCCCAGGCGTCGTGCCCGACCAGATCCTCCTTGCTCTTTTCGATGGCCGCGGCCGTCTCCAGCAGCTTCTTGAGCAGATCCTCGTCGGTGATCTCGTCGCTTGCCTCGAGCATGCCCTTCATGTCGATGTCGATGCCCCAGTTGCCCTTGAGGTCGGCGAGCAGTCCGTCGAGATCCCACTGCTCCTCGACCGTTTCGGCCGGCACGCGGGCGCGGAAGAGATCGGTGAAGAAGCCGTCGCGCAGATTGTTGATCATCTCGCTTACGTCCTTGCTTTCGAGAATCTCGTTGCGCAGACGGTAGATTTCGCGGCGCTGGTCGTTTTGCACGTCGTCAAACTCAAGCAGCTGCTTGCGGATGTCGTAGTTGCGGCCTTCGACCTTGCGCTGGGCGCTTTCGATCATGCGGGTGAGCATCTTGCTTTCGATCGCCACCCCCTCTTCGAGCTTCAAGCGGTCGGCGATAGCACGCATGCGGTCGCCGCCGAAGATGCGCAGCAGCTGATCCTCCATCGAGAGATAGAAGACGGAGCTGCCCGGGTCGCCCTGACGGCCCGAGCGGCCGCGCAGCTGGTTGTCGATGCGGCGGGATTCATGGCGTTCGCTGCCAATGATGCGCAGGCCGCCGGCGGCCACCACCTTGTCGTGCTGCACCTGCCAGTCGGCTTTAAGCGCCGCAATCTTGGACTCCTTCTCCTCGGGCGTGAGCGTGTCGTCGGCGCGGATTTCATCGACCTGGTGGTTGATGCCGCCGCCGAGCACGATGTCGGTGCCGCGGCCGGCCATGTTGGTGGCAATCGTCACCATGCCGAGGCGTCCGGCTTCCAAAACGATCTGCGCTTCGCGGGCGTGCTGCTTGGCGTTGAGCACGTTGTGCGGAATGCCCTCGCGGTTGAGCATCTGCGAGATGCGCTCGGAGTTTTCAATCGAGGTCGTGCCCACCAGCACCGGCTGGCCGCGCTTCTGGCAGTCCTTGATGTCCTCGATGATCGCCGCGTACTTCTCGTTTTCCGTCCGGAAGACCTTGTCCTGCTGATCGACGCGGATCATCTGGCGGTTGGTGGGGATCACCACCGTTTCCAAGCCGTAGATGTCCTGGAACTCATAGGCTTCCGTATCGGCCGTGCCGGTCATGCCGGCAAGCTTCTTGTACATGCGGAAGTAGTTCTGGAAGGTGATGGAGGCCATCGTCTGGTTTTCCTGACGGATCTCCACGCCCTCCTTGGCTTCCACGGCCTGATGCAGACCGTCCGACCAGCGGCGGCCAGGCATCAGGCGTCCGGTGAATTCGTCGACGATGATCACCTCGCCGTTTTGCACCACGTACTGCTGGTCGCGGAAAAAGAGCGTGTGCGCACGCAGCGACGCGTTGAGGTGGTGCATCAGAATGATGTTCTGCGGCGAGTACAGGCTCGAGCCGTTGGCAATCAGGCCGCGCTCGGTGAGGATCTTTTCAACCTTCTCGTGGCCCTTTTCGGACAGGTAGACCTGATGAGCCTTTTCGTCGACCCAGTAGTCCCCCTCTCCCTTTTCATCAGCCTGGCGGGTGAGCAGCGGCGGAATTTCGTTGACGGCCTTGTAGAGGTCGGTGTTGTCGTCGGCCGCGCCCGAAATGATGAGCGGCGTGCGCGCCTCGTCAATCAGAATCGAGTCCACCTCGTCGACGATGGCGTAGTAAAGAGGACGCTGGCGGCGGTTGCCGACTTCGTACTCCATGTTGTCTCGCAGGTAGTCAAAGCCGAACTCGTTGTTGGTGCCGTAGGTGATGTCGGCTGCGTAGGCGGCCTTCTTCGCTTCGGTGTCCTGCTGCGAGAGGATCGTGCCGACCGTCATGCCGAGGAAGTTGTAGAGGCGTCCCATCCAGGCCGCGTCGCGGCTTGCGAGATAGTCGTTGACGGTGACCACGTGCACGCCCTGCGCGGGCAGCGCGTTCAGGTACACGGCTAGCGTTGCCGTGAGCGTCTTGCCTTCGCCGGTCTTCATTTCGGCGATCTTGCCGTCATTGAGCACCATGCCGCCGATCAGCTGAACGTCGAAGTGGCGCATGCCGAGCACGCGGCTGCTTGCCTCGCGCACAACGGCAAAGGCCTCCGGCAGCAGGCTGTCAAGCGTCTCGCCCTTTGCCAGGCGTTCGCGGAACTCGGCCGTCTTGCCGCGCAGCTGCTCGTCGGTCAACGCCTTGATTTCAGGCTCAAGCTTGTTGATCTGTGCGCAGCGCTTGCGGTACTGGCGGACAAGGCGGTCGTTGCGGCTGCCGAAAATCTTGGTAAGAAAAGAATCAAACATATGCAATCTTTCTGGACATGCACCGCCGGCGGGAAAATCAACGCATCGACAGTACAAAAAACGGGCACAACGCCGCCTGCGACGTCATGCTCGCACGAATGGCGCTTATTATAGACAACAGCATGTTTGTCTTTTTGTCGGAAATTTTTCGGGATTTGCATCATTGGCTTTCAAAAAATTTCCGCACCCGCCCGCTAGACTTCCGTCATTTCCTCGATCGGCTTTGATTTATGCACAACGACGTCCGCATCACACGGGCCAACGCCCGCTCCTTCGCCCAGATCAGCCTGGACCGCACGCTTGCCTCGGACCTGGGTCAGGAGCTCTTTGACGTCCGCCGCATCTCACGCATCTTCCGGCCTGTTGCCAAAAGCATTGCCGCGGGCATCGACATTGCCGACATCCGCAACTTGCGCCGCGTCAACGGCGAAATCATCATCCTTGTGCGCAACGCCGCCCAGTTTGCCAAGCTGCGTCAGGTGTTGCCGCGTCTGCAGGCGCTCGTCGAGCAGGCGAGCCTGCGCGACAAGGTCAAGCTGCGCATCCTGCCTGCCGCGCCCGAGGTGCAGCTGCGCCGCAACACCGCCATCGGCGCCCCGCGCGTGGCCTCGGCCGAAAGCATTGAGGCCATCCGCAAAAAAGCCGGGAGCATGAAGCCCTCGGCTTTAAAGGACGCCCTGGCGTCGCTTGCTGAGACGCTTGCCAAAGCCCGCGGCCCAGCCTCTTGATTTTGGATTTCAGAGCGCCGCGCCGGCCTGCTCCAAACCCGCGTCGTCAACCTTGAGCGGCTGCTCGGCGGCCTGCACTTCGGTGAGCTCCCAGCTTGAGGGGTCTGCCAAAAGCGCGCGCAGCAGGCGGTTGTTGAGCGCATGCCCGGACTTGTAGGCGACGTAGCGGGCCAGCAGCGGATGGCCGAGCACGTAGAGGTCGCCCATCGCGTCAAGGATCTTGTGCTTGACGAATTCATCGTCGGAGCGCAAACCGCCCACATTGAGGACCCGGAACTCATCCATCACAATGACGTTTTCCAGCGTGCCGCCCTTGCCAAGCCCCATGGCCCGCAGCATTTCCACTTCGGTGACAAAGCCGAAGGTGCGCGCACGGCTGACCGCCCGTTCATAGGTTTCCCGGCCGAGATCCACCACGGCGTGCTGCGCGGTCGAGTCGATGGCCGGATGCCCGAAGGCGATCGTGAAGTCCAGCACCATGCCGTTGTGCGGCTCAAGCCTCGCCCACTTGTCGCCGTCGCGGACCTCCACGGTTTTTTTCACGCGGGCAAAGCGGCGCGAAGCGTTCTGCTCGAGGATGCCCGCGCTGCGGATGAGATAGACGTAGGTGGCGCCGGATCCGTCCATGATCGGCACTTCCGGCGCATCAACCTCCACAAAGACGTTGTCGATCGCCAGCCCGTTGAGCGCGCTCATCAGGTGCTCGATGGTGGAAACGATGATCTTGCCTTCGTTCAAGGTCGTCGCCATACGGGTGTCGTTGACGGCCTCGGGGCGGCAAGGCAGATCCACAGCAGGCGTCACATCCACCCGGCGAAAGACAATGCCGGTATCGGGCGGCGCGGGCCGCAGCACGAGCCGGACCTTGCGTCCGGAATGCAAACCAATGCCGACCGCGGAAACGGTTTGTTTGAGCGTTCGCTGCTTGATCATGCCCGTGCTGAATTACTTGTTTCGCAGAATGCTGGGAATGTTCGACATCGTGTAGACGCCGGTCGTGCCCGTGGAGCTGCCCCAGACTTCCGGTTCAGGCGCAGCGGCCGCGGGCCTTGCCTGCACTTGCGGCTGCATGCTCTGGGGAGCGGCCTGCATCGGAGGCGCGGACACAACGGGCTGACCCGCTGCGGCCGTCTGATTGATGCCGGAGACAGGCGCCGCCGACTGGAAGACGCCGAGCGGAGACGGCGCCTTGGCTTCGTTGTGCATGTCCGAAAGCGGACGGTCGAGGCCCGTGGCCACCACCGTAACGCGCAGCTCGTCGCCCATTTCGTTGTCGAAGGCCGTGCCGATCAACTGGATGGCGTCCTTGCTCACGAAATTCTTCATCACGGTCATCACCTGGCGGACTTCGGCCTGCGTCATCGTGTCGGCCGATGCGGTCACATACACGAGCAGACCGCGTGCGCCCTGCAGGTTGGCGCCTTCGAGCAGCGGGCAGGCGATGGCGCGCTGGGCGGCCTGGTGGGCGCGGTCCGAGCCAGAAGCCGTGGCCGTACCCATCATGGCGGTGCCGCGCTCGCTCATCACCGTGCGCAGGTCTTCGAAGTCAACGTTGATGAGGCCCGGCGTATGGATGATTTCAGCAATGCCGTTGCAGGCCTTGTAGAGCACGTCGTCGGCTGCGGCAAAGCACTCGACCATCGTGGCGTTGTCGCCCACTTCCTCTTCGAGCTTGTCGTTGAGAATGACGATGAGGCTGTCGACCTGTTCTTTAAGGTTCTCAATGCCGGCCTGTGCCTGGCGCATGCGGCGCGAGCCTTCGAATTCAAAGGGCTTGGTGACGACCGCCACCGTGAGGATGCCGAGGTCCTTGGCAATCTTGGCGATCACGGGCGCCGCACCGGTGCCGGTGCCGCCGCCCATGCCGGCCGTGATGAAAAGCAGATGCGTTCCTTCGAGCGCTTCGCGAATCTGTTCGGAGGCCTCCTTGGCGGCCGCCTCGCCCACTTCGGGCTTGGCGCCTGCGCCGAGCCCGGTCTTGCCGAGCGGAATCACGATGTCGGCGCGGGATCTGTTGAGCGCCTGCTGATCGGTGTTGGCTGCGATGAAAGTGATCCCCTGTGCCTTTTTGTCGATCATGTGCTCAACGGCGTTTCCGCCGCCGCCGCCCACGCCGATGACCTTGATGCAGGCATTAAACAGATTCTCCGGAGTATCCGGAACATAATCAAAGGACATTCGCTTTTCCATTCTAAAAAGTATGCACAAGGGGGCTCGGCGCCCCGAGGTCAAGTGGACGCCTCCGTCCACGAATCCGCTAATTATCGCCGATTTTGCCCGTGAAAAGTGCGCTCATTGGAAACGGATCTTTTCACCGGCGCGCCAGCCGCCGCTAAAGAAGCTCAAAGGCTTCGCGCACCCAGACGACCGGCTCTGCGCCGTGGGCCTGCAGCCACTCGTTTGCCTTGCGAAAGTGCCCGCAGCCGATAAAGGGCGCTGGGGGCCTGCGGGCCGACAGCGGCGACGGATGGTTGCAGCTCAGAATCAAGACGTCTGCGGCCGCAAGCTTTTCAATGTGCTCCCTTTTCTTCTGCGCCGCAGCGCCCCAAAGCATGAAGACAAGCGGGTTCTTTTCCGCGAGCACGCGCTCGATCAACCGGTCGGTGAGCGTCTCCCAGCCGCGGCCTGCGTGCGACTGCGGCCTGCCCTCCTCCACCGTCAGGGTGGCGTTCATCAAAAGCACCCCCTGCTTGACCCAGTCGGTCAGGTCGCCCACGGCGCCGTGCTCGCCTTCGCCTTCCAGCGCAAGCTCCTTAAAAATGTTTTTGAGGCTCGGGGGCAGCTTTCTGAGCATCGCGGGCACCGAAAAGGCCATGCCCATGGCCTGCCCCGGCCCGTGGTAGGGATCCTGGCCGAGAATCACCACCCGCACCTTTTCGGGCGTCGTCAGCCGGAAGACCCTGTAAGGGTCCGGCGGATAAATGACCGCCTGCGCCTCGCGCTCGGAAAGAAACGCAAGAAGGCCCCGCCCCTCGGGGGTTTCAAAAAAAGCATCAAACTCCTGCTTCCAGGCCGGATCAATGCCATCGGTCGAAAAGCGGCTCATGGCGCTCATCCGAAAAACTTCTGCAGAGCGGCTCCGGGCGAGGCTTCGCGCATGAAGGCTTCGCCGACAAGAAAGGCATTGACGCCGGCCTCGCGCAGCCGCTTGACATCCCCAACCGTGCGCACGCCGCTTTCAGTCACAAGAAGCCTCTTGTCCGGCACAAATCGCTTGAGCGCGAGCGTCTGCTCAATGTCGGTGACAAACGTGCGCAGATTGCGGTTGTTGATGCCGATCACCGTGCTTTCCGGCAATTTGAGCGCACGGGCGATCTCCTCTTCGTCGTGCGTTTCCACCAGCACGTCCATGCCCAGATCCAGGGCGCAGTGCGTGAGCTTTCCGGCCGTCTCGTCGTCGACTGCGCGCATGATGACGAGAATGGCGTCGGCCCCCATCGCTCTTGCTTCATAGACCTGATATGGATCAATCATGAAGTCCTTGCGCAGCATCGGAATGGCAACGGACGCACGCACGCTTCTGAAAACCTCTTCAGAGCCCATGAAAAATTCCCGGTCGGTGAGAACAGACAGGCAGGCTGCGCCGTGCGCTTCGTAATCCCTGCCGGTCTCAACAGGCTTGAAGTCGGCGCAGATCACGCCCTTGCTGGGGCTTGCCTTTTTCACTTCGGCAATCACCACGGCAAGGCCCGCGTCGATCTTTTCCGTCAGGGCGCGGGCAAAGCCTCTTGCGGGGCTCTGTTCCAGCGCCTCGGCCCTGACCGCCTCAAGCGGCCGCCTCTGACGCGCTTCATTTACTTCACGCACTTTGACGGCCAGTATTTTTTCCAGAATATCTGCCATTTTCTTGTCTCGTCATCCTTTGGCGTCGGCTTCATCCTGCATGCGGCGCTTTGACCGGATTTTAGCCGCAGGACGCTTTGCGGCCGCCGCATCAAGCTGTTTATTTGCCGCCAGGAGCCGTCGGCGACGGCTGGCTTTTCGGCTTCTCAAAAAATTTGCACCTGTGAAATTTTTTCTTATAATGCGTGATTCCCGCGGGGTGTAGCGCAGCCCGGTAGCGCGCCTGCTTTGGGAGCAGGATGTCGGGAGTTCGAATCTCTTCACCCCGACCACTGTTTTTTAGAGTGTTCTGCCCGTAGCTCAGTTGGATAGAGCATCGGCCTTCTAAGCCGAGGGTCGCTGGTTCGAATCCTGCCGGGCAGGCCAAGCGTCGGGAACTAAAAATTTGATGGTGGGTGTAGCTCAGTTGGTAGAGTCCCGGATTGTGATTCCGGTTGTCGTGGGTTCGAGTCCCATCTCCCACCCCAGAATTTCAACCTCCAGTTTTCTGCAACTGGAGGTTTCTTATAAGAAGCATTGCCCGAGTGGCGGAATGGTAGACGCAGAGGATTCAAAATCCTCCGCCTAATAAGCGTGAGAGTTCGAGTCTCTCCTCGGGCACCACTTGCATTTTTCGCAACACTTTACTCGTTGCCGTGAAAAGCCGCAAAAATCCCGTCAATCAAGGGAGTTGCGGCTTTTTTTGTTGTTTCTTGTGCGTCGTTTCCTGTCGCCAAATCTCATCTAAAGCCGCATTCTGAACGTACCCTTTTATGTACCCATCGTGATGGAGTCCTTTGAGCAGTCGCCGATTGTGGGCGCCTTAAAGGACAAGCCTCAAATCACCGTCAAAGTCCAGTAGCGACTGTTTTCCCTTTCCTCTCCCAAGGGCCGTGTTCCGGTCTTTGCGTCTCCTCTTTTCACCCGCGCCGAGCGAGTGTTTTTGTGCGGCAAGCTGCAGGAGCACTCCACTGCGGCGCCTTAATGCACCGCGATGGTTTTCACCTGCGCCCAGATGTCCATGCCGGGCTGAAGGTTGAGTTCATGGACGGCACGGGCCGTGAGCTCGGAGAGAATCACCGTGCCGCCGGCACGCACCTCGGCAACCTTGCGGCTCGCGTCCGCACCATCGCTGATGCTCGTGATGCGGCAGGAAAAGACATTTTGAATGCTCGTTTGCGAGGGCTTTTGCACGGAAAGCGAGACGTCGTCGGCACATACGATCAGGCGAACGGCACTGCCAAGTGCACACTTTGTGTCGCGCACCCAGAAAGAGGCGCCCGCGCTTTCAACCTTCATCAGCCCCCAAGCCGCGTCGCGCTCAACAACCTCGCCCATCACCAGCACCGAGCGGCTTGCGCTCCTGCCTTTTTTCTGCATCTGATGCAGCCAGGTCTCAGCCACGGGGCCGCTTTCAAGAAGCCTGCCGTTTTCAATGACGGCCAGACGGTCGGCCAGACGCATCACCTCCTCTTCGGAGTGCGTCACGTACAGAACCGGCAGCTTGAGTTCGGTTTTCAGCCGGTCGATCCAGGGCATGATCTCCAGGCGCCGTGCATGGTCAAGCGCGGCCAGCGGCTCATCCATAAAAAGCGCCGTGGGCTTGATGGCAAGCGAGCGCGCAATGGCGCAGCGCTGCCGTTCGCCGCCGGAGAGTTCCGACGTCCGGCGATCAAGAAGATGCCCGATGCCAAGAAGCTCGACGGCGTCGTCAAGCCTTTTCTCGCCGTCCTTGTCGGAAATGCGCTTGAGCCCGTAGCGAAGGTTGTCGCGCACGTTCAGGTGGTCAAAGAGACTTGCCTCCTGAAAGACGTAGCCGATGCGCCGGGCATAGGTGGGGACAAAAATCCCCCGCGCATCATCCTGCCAGGTGTTTCCCGCCACGCGCACAAAGCCCCGAGCCTTTTCCAGCCCCGCCGCACTTCTGAGCACCGTCGTCTTGCCGCAGCCGGAGGGCCCGAAGAGCACGGTGACGCCCGGGGCGATCGACAGGTCGACGTCCAGCGTAAATCCGGTGTGCCGGGCAAGCGTCAGTTGAATGCGGTCTTCGGTTTCGTAGGTCATAGAGGCGGACGGCAGGCCGGCTTACACCGGCGTGGCGGAATAGCTGGAACTCTTGGAGCGGCGGTTGAATAGCGTCACGGCAAGCAGCACGATAAAGGAAAAGAGCAGCATGCCGCCCGCAAGCCAATGGGCCTTGTCATACTCCATGGCTTCCACAAACGTGTAGATCTCGGTGGAGACCACCTGGGTCTTGCCGGGAATATTGCCGCCGATCATGAGCACCACGCCGAATTCGCCGATGGTGTGGGCAAAGGTGAGAACGCAGGCCGTGAGAAAGCCGGGACGGGCCAGGGGAACCACCACGGAGAAAAAGGCGTCAAGGGGCTTGGCGCCCAATGTCGCCGCCACCTCCATGGGGCGGTTTCCGATGGATTCAAAGGCCGCCTGCAGGGGCTGCACGGCAAAGGGCAGCGAATAGATGACCGAACCCACCACCAGGCCCGGAAAGCTGAAGGTGAGAAGACCCAGTCCCAGCGACTGCGTGAGCCCGCCAATCGGACCGTGCGGCCCGAGCGCGACCAGGATGTAAAAGCCGAGCACCGAGGGCGGCAGCACCAAGGGCAGCGTCACGACGGCGCTCACCGGCGCGCGCAGCGGACTTCTGGTGCGGGCAAGCCACCAGGCAAGCGGCGTGGCGAGGATCAATAGGATCACCATGGTCACTGCCGCAAGCTCAATGCTCAGCCGCACGGGCTCTAAAGATATATCGTCCATTCGTCTGCCTGTCTGCTCCTGCGCAGCGCCCACGAAGCGGGCGAAGCGTCACTACCGCGCAAACTTACTTGTCGCCGTACCCGTAGTCAAGCTTCACCTTGGCCGCTTCCGGCCCCTGCAGGAACTTCAGGAACTGCTCGGCGGCCTGCCGGTTCTTGCCCTGCTTCAAAAGCACGGCGTCCTGTGCGATGCGGTTGTAAAGCGTCTCGGGCACAACCCAGCCCGAACCGGAGGTGATCTTGCCGTTCTTAAAGACCTGACTCATGGCGACAAAGCCGATGTCGGCATTGCCCGTCTTCACAAAGTTGAAGGTCTTGCCGATGTTGTCGCCTTCGACAAACTTCGGGCTCACCTTGTCAAAAAGCTTCAGCGACTTGAGCGCTTCGTAGGCCGCTTCGCCGTAGGGCGCAAGCTTCGGGTTGGCGACGGCGCATTTATTGAAGTCGCCGGAAGCCAGAAGCGCCTTGCCGTCCTTGATCTTGCCGGCGTCCGCGCTCCAGAGCACGAGCTTGCCGACGGCGTAGGTGAAGGTCGACCCCGCAACGCCGTAGCCCTCCTTCACCGCCTTGGCGGGCGTCGTATCGTCGGCTGCCAGCAGCACGTCAAACGGAGCGCCGTTTTTGATCTGACCGTAGAACATCCCGGTGCCGCCGAAGCTCAAAACGAGCTTGTGCCCGGTCTGCTTTTCAAAAATCGGCGCGAGCTCCTTGGCGGGCGCCGTAAAGTTGGCGGCCACCGCTACGTGCACCTCGGCGGCGGCAGCGCCGAAGGCTGCGGCAATCAAGCCGGCGGCCAAAAGGGTCTTGAACGGACTCATCTCACATTCTCCCGAGAAAAGCGGCCTGAAGCGTGGAAAACGCACGGCCATTCAAAATATGAATACCGAACGTTATCACAAATTTGAATAGCGGTAAACGGAAGTCCACCTCCCAACAGCTAAACTCTCGTCAAGAGAGACTTTAAGAGCAAAGACAAAATCATGCCCTACAACCCAGAACGCCCCGAGCACCCCCAGCCGGAGCTGGTGGCCGCGCCGATTGCGCTCACCCGCCAGCTCGAGCAGCTTGTCGACAAGCGCATCAACATCCTGCGGCGCATTCATGAAACCGGCTCGATTTCCGAAGCCGCGCGCCTATCCAACGTTTCCTACAAAGCCGCCTGGCAGGCGCTTGAAACGCTCACCAATCTCGCCGGCGTCGCGCTGGTGGAAAAGGAGGTGGGCGGCCCCAAGGGCGGCGGCACGAAGCTCACGCCCTCGGGGCTCACCGTGCTCGAGCTCTCCGAAAAGCTCACCCGCGCCAGGGAGGCCGTCCTAACAGAGTTTGCCTCGCGTGTGACGCCCGAACTCGTGCCGCTTAGCTCGGCCACGCTGCGCACCTCCATGCGCAACCAGTTTCCGGCCACGATCGAGCACATCGCCCGCGGTCCGGCGCTCGTGCGCGTACTCATGCGCATTGATGCAGTGAACACGATCAAGGCCTCGCTCACCCAGGAAAGCGCCCAGCTGCTCGGCCTTGCGCCCGAGAGCCGCGTGCTCGCGCTTTTCAAAGCCACGTGCGTAGAAATCGCCCATCACGTGGAGCCCGCCAAGGGCGCGAGCATCTTGAGCGGCACGGTCATCCGCAGCGCGCGGCGCGACAAAGGCGGCGAGGTGACGCTCAAGCTTGCGGGCGGCGCATCTCTTGTGGGCTTTGCCCGCGCCGGACACGGCTTGAAGCTCGGCGACCATGCCGAAGCGATCGTCTCCGCGCAGGCCGTCGTCGTTGCCCAAATGGGGTAGGCCAATTTGAAATCTCGGCAGGATTTTTTCGCTTCACCTCCCCTTTCCCCTACCGGGAGGGGTTGTTTCTAGGGAAGAGCACCTAGAAAGGCACTAGGCCAAAAGAATCAGGCCGGAAATTTTCTTGACATAAGTCAATGAAAAAGACGGCGGCGGCCTTCAGCTCCGGTTAAGGGCGGTTTATGATTTCGCCCTAAACTTGCGGTCTCGGCCACCCCTGCCTTTCTTTCATGCAGACGGCTCTCCTCAGACACCGCAGAAACCCTGCCGCCGCCCCTGCGGTCCGCCAGCACGGCGGCCTCAGGCGGCAGAGCCAAAGGAAGACAAGATTAGGAGGACAACAATGTCTAGCAGCAAAAACGGCAAGTGGTACGCCGCAGGCCTCGTCCTGATCGGCGCCGTCGTCGGCGTTGCTCTCGTGAGCGCCGGCACGTCCGTGGTTCACTGGTCCGGATCCACCGAGTTCTGCGGCACATTCTGCCACTCGATGGACGCGGCCTACGCTTCTTACAAGAAGGGCCAGCACGCCCAGACCTTCTCGGGCGCCAAGGCCGAATGCGTCGACTGCCACCTCAAGTATGAATCCGTGCACTCGATCAGCCAGGCGCAGGTCGTGGGCTTGCTCTGGCACAAGGCCGTCTCGGGCTCCACTTCGCTTTGGGGTGAAATCCGCGGCACGCTCGATACGCCTGAAAAGCAGGTGCAAAAGCGCGAGGAAATGGCCGAGCACGTCCAGAACTGGATGCTTTCGGTCGACTACGTCACCTGCCGCGGCTGCCACGACATCGGCAACATGAAGGTGAACCCGGCCAAGCCCATGGTTGCACCGATGCACAAGGCCTTTGCCGAACAGCCCAAGACCGACTGCGTGGCCTGCCACGCCACGGCCGGACACAACTACAACTAAGTCCGCCCGGCTTCCGGTCTGATCCCCAAGCGCCTGCCGCCCGTGCGAGCAGGCGTTTTTGCGTGCCCGCGCGAAATTTTCGCCGTGTTGAGCCGCGGTACAATCGGGAGTTGATTCGGGCCCGGTCTGCGGCCCTCCCTTTTTTTGTCTATTGATCCGGCGATTTCACCAACGGGTTTGCATCGGAAATCTTCATGCAGTCTCAGGAACACACCACCGTTTACCGCAAGGACTATCGTCCC
>CALXOY010000014.1 GCA_944390145.1 uncultured Duodenibacillus sp. | reverse complement strand
TTGTTGAAAATCTGCATCAGCATGACTCTGTATTCCTTCTAACCGTTGATCATTGTTTTTCTTCAAACGCAGCGTGAATTTTCTGCTGGGACTTCGACGTCCGGGCTTTTCTAAGCCGCCTTCATCTTGCTGCGGAACCGATCAAGCCAGTCGTAGACCTTGATCGTCACGGGAAGCGAAACAAAAAGTGCAAAGTAGATGCCGAGCACCGAGGTAAGAAGGTTGGCCGCCGCGGCATACGCCTGCACGGTTTCGGCCCATTCGGGGTGCGTGGCGACAATCGAGGCGGTCGAAGCCGCCATCATCGAGGCGCTGCCGATGCCCGCTCCCATGGCGAGCGAATGCGGATGAAAGATTCCGAGCTGCGCAATGACGCCCGCCAGAATCGAGACCCAAAGGGCGCCGAACACGGTGCCGCAGATGTACATGCCCATCACGCCGCGGCCTTCGGCGGAATCAAGCCCGTAGCGCTCGGCAATGATGGCGATGTTGGGTTCGCGGTCAATCGAGTAGCACGCGCCGATTGCCTCGCGCTTCATGCCGAGCAGGAAGGCCACCGGCAGGCCGAAGACGAGCGTGCCGAAGAAGTGCCCGAATTCCTGCACGATGAGGGCAAGCGAGGAGTGCGCGATCTGCGCAAGATTCGGACCGATGTCAAGGCCGAGCTTTGTCACAAGAATGAGCATGCCCACGGAAAGCACGCGGGCGGCGCGCTGCATTTCCGGCAGCTTCAGGATTTTCAGGCTCGGATAACTGATGATGCCGCCGATGATCAGAGCATAGAAAAGCGGCAGGAAGATGATGAGGTCGAAGCGCTGCGCACCGATGAGTTCTGCAACGATCACGATCAGAAGCGCGAGCAGGTGCACCTTCCAATTTTTGATGAGGTCCATTTGGCTTGTCCTTGTTGTGCGGAAAACTTGCGTCTTCCTTTTTTAACCAAAAGCGGCCGCAGCGGCCCAAGCAGGACTTCCGTTGAAATCCGACCCGGCATAAAAAGCTCCGGGGGAGAGACTTGAAAAAATCATCCCCGCGGCTTTTGCCTGCCCGGCCCCGTGGAAATTTTCCCTTTCCACGACACCTGACGGCGACCGCTTGTCAAGCGCATCCTTGGTGCAGTCCGGACCCCCGATCCGCGTTGGAAACCAAAACGCCCTCTCTTTTGCGGTGCAGCTTTGCTCTCAAACGCAATTTGAAAATCCACCGGCTGCGTCCCGGATGCCGCTTCAAGCACGGGCCTGCGGGTGAGCCCGTTCATTTTGGACAGTACCAGCGAGCGCCGCAAAACTCAAGACAGGCGGCCTCAACGGCGCGAAATTCGTCCAAATTGCTTAGGCAAAACTCCTCAAAAACGCCTCCGGCAGGGGCTTGTCTTCGGGAAGTCCCTGCACCCAAAAACGTTTTCTCCCTCAAGCGAAATCTCGCAGCCGCGCACCTTGTGTTTTGCTTGCCTGCAGGAGCAAAATGTAGGAATCATGTACAAGAAAAAGGAGGGCTCGCGATGTCCAATTACCTTACCGAAAACCTTCGTACTGTAGCCCTGGTCGGGCACAGCGCCTCCGGCAAAACAACGCTTGTCGAGGCCATGCTGGTCCGCTCCGGCGCCATCGCTGAAGCCGGCTCCGTCGAACGCGGCAACACCGTTTGCGACAATGACCCGCAGGAAAAAGCGGTCGGTCATTCGCTTCGTATGGCCGTTGCGCACATCGACACCGCCATGCCCGACCTCACCCCCGTGCGCATTCACGTGATCGACACCCCGGGGGGACCCGACTACGTCGGCCAGTCGCTGTCGGCCCTGGACGCCGTGAAGTCCGTGGCCGTCGTGATCGACGCCACCAAGGGCATTGAACTCATGACCCGCCGCATGATGCAGTGGGCCAAGGACCGCGGCCTGTGCCGCGTGATCGTCGTCAACAAGATCGATGCGCCCGACGTCAACTTGACCGAGCTGCTGCACGAGCTGCAGGAAGCCTTCGGCGACGCCGTGCTGCCGATCAACCTGCCCACCAAGGGATGCACCCGCGTGATCGACTGCTTTGACAAGGATTCCGGCGACAGCGACATCATGACGGTGAGCGACGTGCACCGCGCCTTCATCGAGCGCGTGGTGGAAGTCGACGACGAGACGATGGAAAAGTACCTCGAAGAGGGCGACGCCGATCCCTCCACGCTGCACGGCCCGGTGACGAAGGCCCTGCGCGAGGGCCACATCATTCCGGTGTGCTTTACCTCCGCAAAGAAACTGATCGGCATCCGCGACTTCATGAAGGTGGTCATCCGCCACCTGCCCGCGCCGAGCGAAGCCAACGACGCGCACTTCCTCAACAAGGACGGGACTCCCTATCAGACGCAGCCCGACAAGAACCTTCCGGTCGTAGCGCATGTCTTCAAGGTCGTGAGCGACCCCTTCGTGGGCAAGATCGGCGTCTTCCGCGTGCACCAGGGCTGCATCACAGCGGGCTCCACGCTCTACGTCAACGACATCAAAAAGCCGATCAAGGCCGCACGCCCGCTCATCCTGCAGGGCAAGAACACCTTTGAGACCGACGAGCTGCACCCAGGCGACATCGGCGCGCTCAACAAGATCGACGAACTCACCTACGGCTGCATCCTGCACTCGGACCCGAACCTTGACATCCACATGCGTCCCCTGCCCTTCCCCAAGCCCATGCTTGGTCTGGCGATCGCTCCGGCCCGCCGCGGCGACGAAGGCCGCATGAGCGAAGTGCTGGGCAAGATGCTTGCCGAAGACCCGACGCTGACGGTCGACCACGACGTGGTGCTCAACGAAACCGTGCTGCGCGGCCTCACCGAAATGCATGTGCGCACGGTGCTTGAGCGCATGAAGGATCAGTTCAAGCTCGAAGTGGTGACGAAGACCCCCTCGGTGCCTTACCGCGAAACCATTTCCGCGCCCGCCGAAGGCCACGCCCGCCACAAGAAGCAGACGGGCGGCGCCGGTCAGTTCGGTGAAGTCTATCTTCGCGTGGAGCCGCTGCCGCGCGGCGAGGGCTTTGTCTTTGCTGATGAAGTGAAGGGCGGCGCCATTCCGTACAACCTGATTCCGGCCGTGGAAAAGGGCGTGCGCGAAGTGCTCGCCTCGGGCTATGTGGCGGGCTACCCGATCGAAGACATCAAGGTGACGGTCTACGACGGCAAGTACCACCCGGTCGACTCCAAGGAAGTCGCCTTCGTGTCGGCCGGCCGCAAGGCCATGCTTGATGCGCTTGCCAAGGCCGCTCCGCAGGTGCTCGAGCCGATCGTTGAGATGATCATCACGGCTCCGGACAGCTGCATGGGCGACATCACGGGCGACATCGCAAGCCGCCGCGGCCAGATCGTCGGCACCGACAACCTGCCGGCCGGCATGATGGAAATCCGCGCCCAGGTGCCTCTGGCCGAACTTGACAACTACGCCACGCGCCTGCATGCACTCACGCAGGGCGCCGGCGCCTTCTCGATGGATCTTTCCGGCTACCAGCCCGTGCCGGCGCAAAAGCAGGCCGAACTGGCAAGCAAGTTCAGCGTGAAGGACGAGGACGACTAACCCTCCCCGCTGCGGTCCGCTTGGCCGGCGGACCGCCGTCCGGAGAAAAATTGAGCGGGGCTTCCTTTTTGGAAACTCCGCTCTTTTTGCATCCCGGACTGCGCCGCCCGCTAGTTTTCGAGCCAGATCGTCACCGGGCCGTCGTTCACAATGTTCACGACCATGTGCGCGCCGAAGCTTCCCGTGCCGACGGGAAGCCCCGAGGCCTTGCACTCTTCAACAAAAATGTCAAAGAGCCTGAGCGCTTCATCGGGTGCGGCCGCAGGCGTAAAGCTCGGGCGGTTGCCGCGGCTTGTGTCGGCCGCCAGCGTAAATTGCGACACGACAAGGAGCCCGCCCTTGATGTCGGCTACCGAGCGGTTCATCTTGCCCGCATCATCTTCAAAGATGCGGTAGCGCAGCACGCGCTGGGCAAGCGCACGGACCTTTTCCTCCGTGTCGCCCTTGACGGCGCAGACAAACACGCACAGGCCGCGGCCGGCCTCGCCGATCACCTTCTCGTCGACGGCAACGGAGGCGCGTGCGACTCTTTGCAGCAGCGCAATCACGACACGGTCACCTTCGCCCAGCGGCGCTTACCGACCTGCAGTACATACTGGCCGGTCTTCACCTTGAGGCCGCGGTCGCTTATGCGTTCGCCGTCAAGGCGCACGCCGCCCTGCTGGATGTTGCGGTTGGCTTCGCCCGTGCTCGGGCACAGCCCCGTTTCCTTGATCAAGCGCGCAATGCCGATTTCGCCGTTTTCAGAAGCCACCGTCACCTCCGGGATGTCCGAGGGAACGGCGCCGGCGCGAAAGCGATTGTTGAATTCGGCCTCGGCGGCGTCGGCGGCCTTGGCGTCGTGGAAGCGCTCCACGATTTCCTTGGCAAGCATCACCTTCGCGTCGCGCGGATTGCGGCCGTTTTCACATTCGGCTTTGAGCGCGGTGATCTCCGCGTTGCTCTTTAAGCTCAGCAGGTTGTACCAGTCCCACATGAGCGTGTCGGAGATGCTCATCACCTTGCCGAACATCTCATCGGCGCTCTCGGTGATGCCAATGTAGTTGTGCTTGGACTTGCTCATCTTGTTGACGCCGTCAAGCCCCACCAGAAGCGGCATCGTGAGAATGCACTGCGCCTCCTGCCCGTACTGGCGCTGCAGCTCGCGGCCCACGAGAAGGTTGAAGCGCTGATCCGACCCGCCAAGCTCAATGTCGGCCTTAAGCGCCACCGAGTCGTAGCCATGCATGAGCGGATAGATGAGTTCGTGCACGGCAATGGGCAGCTGCTGGGAAAAGCGCTTGGCAAAGTCGTCGCGCTCCAGAAGCCGGGCCACCGTGTAGCGGCTGGCAAGCTGAATGAGGCCGGCTGCGCCGAGCTCGTTGTTCCATTCAGAGTTCCAGCGCACCTCGGCCTTTTCAATGTCCAGCACATGCGCGGCCTGCTCGAGATAGGTCTCGGCGTTCACCTTGATCTGCTCGGGCGAAAGCGGCGGACGGGTCGTGTTACGGCCGGACGGATCGCCGATGGCAGCCGTGAAGTCGCCGATCAAAAAGATCACCGTGTGGCCGAGATCCTGCAGCTGGCGCAGCTTGTTGAGCACCACCGTGTGCCCGATGTGGATGTCGGGGGCGGTGGGATCGAGCCCGAGCTTGCAGCGCAGCTTACCGCCGGTGGCCTTGGCCCTTGCAAGCTTCTGCTCGAGTTCGCTTTCAATCAAAAGCGTATCGGTGCCGCGGGCGATGGTTGCCATCGCCTCTCGGATGTCGGGGGTGACTTCGTACTTTTGGGTTTCGGTGTGTTCGGCTGACATCGGGACGGAAATTCCCTGCAAAAAATGTGTTTCTCGAAAAAATGCGCCGCGGCAAAAGGCCTGCGGCCAGTGCGTCATTCTACCGGAGCCATTCCTCCCGGGCTTGAGCGGTCCGCACACCAAGGAAAGCCCGCAAAAATGCAAATGCTTTTTGCTTGCGGGATCCATTTCTAGCAAAGAAACTAAAATGACAGACTGTTTTGGTGCGTTTTTATCCGCCGCGCACCGCATCGACATCCATCCCGCTTCTGCATGACTTCCCAGCTTATTGTCGGAAAAGAACTCAGGCGCCTCGGCCGGGGCGTCATTGACCTTGTCCGTTCCCGCCGGCTTTCGCAGGTGGGAGGCGGCGGGGTGACGCGCACCTATGTGGCCGCCTTCGGCATCTTCTGCGTTCTGCCCATTGCCGCCACCGCTGCGCTCTACTACTCCATTCCGAGCGAAACGCTCACGACCGACCCGGTGCGCACGCTCACCGTCGAGCAGGTGCGGCTGCCGGATCTGCGCGGCCAGATGGCCGCCATTGAGGCCGTCACCGACCCGATTTCCCACGAGATTTTCGTGCGCGAGGCCGAGACCCTCACGTCGCTTTTAGCGCGCCTGCAGATCAAGGACGTCGAAGCGCGCAACTTCATTGTCACGTCTGAGGAGGCCAAGGCGCTCGTCTACCCCAAGGAGGGGCAGTTTGTGTCTGCGGTGGCGGGCGAAGACGGCAAGCTTGAAGAGCTGCGTCTTTACATGGACAGCGACATCTCCCACGAGGGGTCGGTTTTGGAAGTCCTGCGCACCGCCGAAGGCTTTACCGCCAAAACAAAGCCCTACGAGTACGACACGGAGCTCACCATGGCAAACGGCGTGGTGAGCGGCTCGCCCGACACCAGCCTGCTCGAAGCCGGCGTTCCGGCCAAGATCGTCGAGCAGATGCACTCGGCCTTTGACTTTGACCACGATGTGGTGAGCCAGTTGGAGCGCGGCGACGCCTTCCGCCTCATCTACGAAACGAAGTTTGCCGAGGGCAGCTTCGTGCGCCACGGCAGGCTGCTTGCCATGCAGCTTGACCACGACGGCAAGACCACCGAGCTCTTTCGCTTTGACAACGATGACGCGGGCGGCAACTTCTACGACGCGCAGGGCAATATTTCGCGGCGCACCTTCATGCGCGTGCCGCTTGACGTCAAGAGCGTGACAAGCGAGTTTTCGCCCCTGCGCCGGCATCCGGTCACGGGCGTGCTGCGTCCGCACTGGGGCACGGACTTCCGCGCGCCCTGGGGTGCGCTGGTGCGCGCCGCCGCCGACGGCACCGTGCAGTTTGCGGGCGTCGGCACCGGCTACGGCAAATACATCCGTCTCGAGCACGGCCCGGGCATCGTGTCGCTTTACGCACACCTTTCCTCGATCGACGCCCATATCAAGAAGGGCGTGAAGGTGAAATACGGCGAAGTGATCGGCCGCGTCGGACAGACCGGTCTGGCCACGGGGCCGCACCTGCACTATGAATTGAAGATCGGCAAGGAGCAGATCAATCCGATGACAGCGCGCCTGCCCGACCGCAAGACGCTCACCCCGTATCAATACGCTCAGATGGAGGTGCTGATTGCGCCGCTGCGCGCCAAACTTGCGCGGCTGCAGAAGCTGCAGGTGAGCGCGCTGGGCGTTCAAAACACCTCGCTGCAAACAAACTAAAATTTCAGCTTTCCAAACCAACCGGGAGATATTCAATCATGGCCAAGACTCTCACTCTGGGCTTAATGTCGGGCACCAGCCTTGACGGCGTGGATGCCGTCGCCGTCGATTTTTCTGGAGTGGGACCGCGTCTGACCGGCCATCACCACATTGAATTCCCCAAGGAATTGAAGGAGTCGCTGCTGGCGCTCTGCCAGCCCGGCGACAACGAAATCGACCGCATGGGCAAGACCTCGGTTGAGCTCGGCAAGTTTTACGTGCACTGCATCAATGAACTTTTGGACGTCGCCGACATCGGCCGCAAGGACGTTGCCGCCGTCGGCATCCACGGCCAGACGATCCGCCACCGCCCCGAAGAGGGCTGGACGCTGCAGCTCAACAATCCGGCGCTCGTGGCCGAACTCTCGGGCCTGGACGTGATCAGCGACTTCCGCGCCCGCGACATCGCCGCAGGCGGCGAAGGCGCCCCGCTGGTGCCCGCCTTTCACCGCCAGGTCTTCATGGGCGAAGTCGCCCGCAGCGTCGTGAACATCGGCGGCATCGCCAATGTGACGTTCCTGCCGCCGCGGCGCGGCTACGGCAAGATCATCGGCTTTGACTGCGGTCCGGGCAACATTCTGCTCGACGCCTGGTGCCGCAAGCACATCGCCCGCCCCTATGACACGAACGGCGCCTGGGGCGCGACGGGGCACGTAAACGAAGAGCTGCTCGAGAAGCTTCTCTCGGATCCCTACTTTGACCGCGAGCCGCCCAAGAGCACGGGCCGCGAGCACTTCAACCTCGAGTGGCTGGAAAAGCAGCTTGCCGATTTCGGCACGCTCGAACCCGCCGACGTGCAGGCAACGCTCGTGATGCTCACCGCCCGCACGATCACCGACGCCGTCAAGCGCTTTGCCGGACGCACCGAGGAGATCTATCTGTGCGGCGGCGGCGCCTTGAACGGCGCGCTTGCCCAGCGCATCCGCGAGTGCGCGGGCGAAAACATTTACGTGCGCTCCACAACGGCTTTGGGCGTCGATCCGATGCACGTGGAAGCCATGGCCTTTGCCTGGCTTGCCTGGGCCTTCCTGCAGAAAAAGCCCGGCAACCTGCCTGAAGTGACCAACGCCACGGGCGCGCGCGTCCTTGGCGCGCTCTACCCGCACTGACGGGTTTTGAACGCAGACTATTTTTAACGGCCGGACAGCTTTAAACTGCCCGGCCGGTTTTTGCGTGCGGCACAAACGATGCCGCAATTCTTCTCAACCGCTAAAAGCGGTAGCTGAAGCTGCCCGACAACAGCCACGTATCCTCCACGTCTCCAGCGAAGGCATGCTGCACATCAAACCTCAGACTGTAGCTCTCAGCCCAGTGCAGAGCGCCCCCCAGACCCACTTGTCCCCAGGTGTCGCGCTCTCCCCAGTCGGTGTTGATGTGATGTCCGGAGGGATCCCGTAATTCAGCGTCTTGACCGTCGGTAAACTGATTGAGAACATCGGCAAATGCATAAAGCCGGCCGACTGCGCCGGATCCGGTCCAGCTCTGCCCAAGCCTGAAGCCCAACCTGCCGGTGACGTCAAGAGCGCTGTCAGCATCCGCTGTGAGATTTCGCGCTGCTTCATAGTCATAGCTTGCCAAATACGTGGCCTGCAGCTGCACCTGCGGTTCAATGAAAAATCCCGTGGCCTCATGCGTGAACATGTAGCCGTACTCAGCCGACAACGCAGCATAGTCCTGATCAAAATCGCCTGTCGTCAAGAACTTTCCGCCCCTGGCGCTGAATTCGGCGCTGACTCGACCGATTTTCGCAACCAGGTCAAGATAATGGGCACCTGATGTCAAGGTGTCGTAGACAGCCAGCTCATACCGCTTCATCTCACCAGTTCCGTCGACGTCAAGCAAATCCGTGTCGCCTTTGGTGTAGTTGAGCCATGCACCCAGCGTGTTGTTAGCAGAAAGCTGTCGATCAAAACCGATCGAAACGCCCGAAGCATCCCACCGGTATTGATTCTCGATGCCGGAACGGCCGCGATTGATGCGCACCCACATGCCGTTGGCCGGGTCCTCCATACTGCGGGTGGTTTCGAGCTGTCGCCGATCCCGTCGATCCATGTCAACAGCCGCATCGTAAGCCGCATAGCCCACTCCCCGCATGCTCAGCGCAGCTTCGGACTCTTCCAGGGTTACACGGTAGATGTACCAGTTCTTACCTCCGATGTAGTCTTCAAGAGCCACTTCAAATTTGTGACTTTTGTCCGACTCAGGCGCCTCTGCATGTTCGAGCGTTGTGGAATGCTTCCAGTACGCATTCTCAGGATTTTCTACATCTTCTTCTGTGATATCCCTGCTGCCGATGTCGAGCATGTAGTTGTACAGCCCGTCGCCGTAAAGATTGACCTTGTCGGCGAAGCCGACTTGCGCCCCTTTGCTCACAAGAGCAAAGGTGAGCGTGTTTTCCGTCGTAATGCTCTCAAGAAGGGTGAGGTTGTACGGCTCGATGTAGTGCGTGGCCATGCTGCCGCCGTTGGAGCCGCCCTCAATGAAGACCATGTCGGATTCTGCCTTGTTCTCGGCGTTCAGATCCAGGCGAAAAATGCCGCCGGTTCCCTGCAGGTCACCGAATTGAACATAGTCGTGCTTGAGGTTGAGATCAATGTTGTAGTCGTATTCGCCGTTTAACAGCCTGTCCCAAAGTCCAATTTCCTGCCAGGTTTCCTTGATGTTTTGATCAAATAGATTAACGATGCCGCCATTGCCAAGCGTCAGCTTGGAAAGACGCTTGGGAACAGCCCAGTGCTGATTGTTGCGGACGTACGGCAGAGCAAAATAAGTCCACTGCGCACCGTCCTCAATCGTCAGGTTGAACACCTCATCAGCTTGACCCGTGTAGGTTGAATTCGACCAGGATTTTTCGTCGCCGAACCAATAGGAGTCGGCTCCTGATAAGGTGATGGAGATTTCATTGTCGGTTCCCTTGCGCCCGGCGGAGTCCATCATGTCAAGAGAGCCGATGAGTTGATTGTTCGTGGAGTTGAACTTGACAGTTGATCCGTTCTTGGCGCTGATCAGATCCGGCTGGCCGGCGAGTGTCCATAACCGGACTCGTCCTCCCTCACGGCCAACCACTGCGCTTCCTGAGTTATTCACATAAAGCAAATTGGCGCCAATGGAATCAAGTTGTTCCGAAGATTCAGGAAAATCGTGGGAAACCTCAACGACAATGTCGTTTCCGGTGAGCTTCAGTTCGCCTCCTGGGACGTACAGAGCGTAGGTTCCTTGGTCAAATCCACTACCTATACCGCTTGCCGTAACCTTGAAACGGAAATCACCTGACAAGTCAAAGACGCCGTCCTTTCCCACGGTGACGGAAAATTGGTTCTGTACGGCCTGCAGCCTCTGGTCAATAATTAAATCCTCTTCCAACTTCAATTCTTTGCCGCTGATATCCAGCAACTTGTAGGGTTTCTCGACATTGTCATTTATCAGCTGCCAAGCGCCGTCAACATAGTTCGCATCAACGCCGGTCAACAGAGAATCCCCAAAAGGGGTGTCCGAACCAGCGGCAAAAGATGTGCTTGTGGTCGTGCAAAGGAAGAGAATGCCTACTGCCGCCGAAACGGGATTAAGCGGAAGAGGGGGGGGGCAAACGGCTTGGTTTACAAGGTCTTTTTTCATTAAACCTCCTTCTGTGAATTTGATGTCTCGGAAGTTTATGTAAACCACCTGCCGGTTGTCGCGGTTTTTTTCTCCCGCTGGGCGTCATATTGTTGTTTTAAGACGTCGTCGCCGAGCATGCGGATTGACCCTCATTTCGATCATGCGGGCCTGTCTTTAGAATTCGCGCTTTCCCAAATCCTCCCGGCCCGTTCAAGGCAGATTCCGGACACATTTCCCCGCCCGCAGCCCGCTTTGTCTTCGCGACCGAGATTGTCGACATCTCTTCGTGCACGCCATGTCGTTCATTTCTTCTGCCAAGGCATTTTTCAGCAGCCTGCCCGTGCAGCGCTTTCATCCGGTTACGCTGGACGCCCTGAAAAATTACAACTCCAGGATGTTCGCCCGCGACGTGAGCGCCGGGCTCACCGTGGGCATGGTGGCGCTGCCGCTTGCGATGGCCTTCGGCATCGCCTCCGGCGTTCCTCCCGAAGCGGGCATCTACACGGCCATCATCGCGGGCTTTCTGATTTCGCTTTTGGGCGGCTGCCGCGTGCAGATCGGCGGTCCCGCGGGCGCCTTCATCGTCATCATCTACGGCATCATCGCCAACTACGGCCTCGGCAATCTGCTTTTAGCCACCATCGGCTCGGGCGTGATTTTGTTTTTGATGGGGCTCTTCAAGCTCGGCAGCTTCATCCGCTTCATTCCCGTCTCGATCGTGATCGGCTTTACAAACGGCATCGCCGTGCTAATCGGCTTAAGTCAGGTGAAGGACTTTCTGGGGCTTACGATCGAAAAGATGCCCGCCGACTTCTTTCACCAGATCCAGGCGCTTTACACGCACCTTGACACCTTCAACCCGTATGCCTTCGGGCTTGCCTTTGTGAGCTTTCTCATCGTGAAGTTCTGGCCCAAGGGCTACGTGATGGGCGGCGCGCCCTGGAAGCGGTGGCTCGCGCACCTGCCGGGCACCGTGGTGGTGCTGGTGCTCTCAACGATCGTCGTCTCGACCTTCAACCTGCCCGTGGAAACGATCGGCTCGAAGTTCGGCGGCATTCCGCAGAAACTCCCTGACCTCACGCTGCCCGACTTCTCCTGGGACGCCTTCCGGCACCTCATCGGACCGATGATCACGATTGCACTGCTGGGCGCCATTGAAAGCCTGCTGTGCGCACGCGTGGCCGATGCCATGACCGACGATAGGCACGACCCCAACCAGGAGCTGATGGGCCAGGGCGTTGCGAACTTCATCGTGCCGTTTTTTGGCGGCATTCCCGCCACCGGAACCATCGCCCGCACCGTCACCAACATCAAAAGCGGCGCGGCAAGCCCCGTGGCGGGCATCGTGCATGCGCTCACACTTTTGGTGGTGATTCTGGCTGCGGCGCCGCTTGCGAGCAACATTCCGCTCTGTGCGCTCGCCGCCATCCTCTTCTTTGTCGCGTGGAACATGGGCAACTGGCGCGAATTCTCGCGTCTGCGCCAGATGACGATGAGCTACAAGGCAACGCTTGTGGCCACGTTCCTGCTCACCGTCATCTTCGATCTGACGGTTGCGGTCGAAGTGGGGCTTCTCATCTCCTGCGTCTTTTTCATCTACCGCATGAATACGCTTACGCGCGTCACGCGCCAGACGCTGCCCTTTGACATGCCCGCTTCGGTGGAGTGCTGGAAGCTCACCGGCGCGCTCTTTTTCGGCTCGGTGAGCAAACTCGAGGAAGTGACCGACCCCAAGCGCATCACGGCGCCCGACGCAGCGAAGGTGGTGATTCTCGACTGCACGGATCTTCTCAACATCGACAATTCGGCGATGGACATCCTGCAGGGCTTCATCCGCGCCCTGAAGCGCCGCAACCACGAGCTCATCATCGTGGGCGCGACCGGCCACCCCAAGCGGCAGCTTGAGCGCACGGGCATTGCGCAAAGCCTCGGGGCCAACTTCCTGCCGAGCATTGAATTCGCCACGCCGCGCGCCAAGGAGCTTGTCCGGGCAATCGAGCAGAAGGAAACGAGCGGCAAGCCCGTGGTGCCGTGAGTTTTCACGGTCAGGCGGCCGGCATGTCCACTGTGACGGTGAGCCCCGTTTTGGCCTTTTTGTCCGTCCACTCCAACGCAATCCGGCAGCCGTAGCGCTCAGCGATCGTCTTGCAGATCGCAAGCCCCAGGCCCGTTCCAGTCTGCGTGGTGCCGAGCACGCGGTAGAAGGGATCAAAGACGCGTGCGCGGTCTGCCTCGGGAATGCCGGGCCCCGTGTCGGCCACGATGAGCCGCACGCGGCCGGATTCTGCAAGGTCGATGGAAATCGTCACGGCGCCCTTTTGCGGCACGTAGTTCACGGCGTTGTGCACCAGATTGCGCACAAGGCAGAAAAGCGAGGACTCCGGCAGCGCCGCGGCGGCGCTTTGTGCGGCTTCGCCCTCAAAGCCCTGCACCTCCACGTCAATCTCCTTTTTGTCAGCCTCCCAGAAGATGTCCTCGACCACGCTTGTCACGACTTTCAGGCACTGCGCGCGCTGCGGCTGCCCGTCGTCGGCCGCATCCTGCCCGGCCTGCACGCGCTTTAAGGTCAAAAGCTGGCTGATGAGGTTTGCAAGCCTCGCAATGCCCGCACGGATGTCTTCAATCGCAAGCTTGGCCTGATCGGACATCGGCATGTGCGAGAGGCGGTCCACCTGAAGGCTCAGCGCCGTCACCGGACTGCGCAGCTCGTGGGCGGCGTCGGCCACAAAGCGCGACTCGCGGCCGCGGAGGTCGGCTACACGAGCAAGCAGGTCGTTCACAGCCGTCTTAACAGGTTCAAGCTCCTTGGGCACGCCCTGCGCGCGCAGCGCACCCAGGTCGTCGGCCTTTCTTTCTTCAATTTCGCGCACCAGGTTCTGCACGGGCTTTAAGCCGTACCAAAGCGCGAGCACGAGCACGATCAGCATGACGGGCGTCAAAATCAGAATCGGGGCGGCCGAGGTGAGCGCCCGGATCAGAATCTCCTCATTGCGCTCGCTCAAGCGCTGGGCGGCCGCCACATGCGTGCCGTCGGCAAGGGTTCTTAAATAAAAGCGGTATGTGCCGCCCGCAAATTCCGCGGTGTGCGCGCCGTTGTCGTAGGGCCTGTCAAAGGTGACGGTGATCGCGCGCCCCTTTTTGTGCAGCATGCGCACAAGAACGCTTTCGCCGGCCTTGGCCACCGCCTCGCGGCTGTCGTCGTCAAGCTGGAACTGATCCTCAAAGAGGTCGTCGTCCATCGTGAGCGCCCCATACTGCGGCAGCTTGTCGCCGCGCTCCGAGCCCGGGCCGTAAAAGCCCCCGATCGTGAGTTCCTGGATTTTGTCGAGCTGACGCTGCTGCACGATGTCGCGCGAGAGCATGCCGACCACTTCCTTCAGAATGTCGTCCTGCCGCTCGCTTGCGTCCTGGTACCCGATGGCAAAGCTCACCGCTGCGGTGATGAGGGAGAAAACCGCAAGCGTGCCGACGCACCAGAGCGCCGCACGCCGTAGCAACGATCCGCGCACAAGCTTCATCGCCGACTACCTTGCGCCCGTCTGGCCCTTTTGCACCATCCAGCCCAGGCCGCGCACATTGCCGATGGCGCTTGCGCCCAGCTTTTTGCGCAGGCCATGGATGATGAATTCAAGTGCGTTGCTCTCGGGCATGTCGCCTTCGCCGTAAATGCGCTCTTCGAGCGTGGCGCGGGAAAGAATCGCCCCGGGGCGGGTCATCAGAGCCTCCATGAGATCGAACTCGCGCTTGCTCAAGGGCACCTCGCGGTCGCCCTCGGCATGAATGCGGATCGTCTTGGTGTCGCAGTTAAGGCTCATCGCCCCGTTGGTGAGCACGCGCGACTCGGTGCGCGAGCCGTTGCGGCGCCGTTCAATGGCGCGCAGGCGCGCGAGCACCTCCGACATGTGAAAGGGCTTTAGCACATAGTCGTCTGCGCCCGCGTCAAGGCCTGCGAGCCTGTCGTCGAGCCCGTCGCGCGCGGTGAGAATGATGACGGGCGTCTCGTCGCCCTTGGCGCGCAGCTCGCGCAGCACGCTCATGCCGTCCTTGCCGGGCAGCCCCAGATCCAGAAGGATCGCCGCATAGGAGGACTCCGAAAGAAACCCCGTGGCCTCCCAACCGCTGTGCGCCCAGTCGGCCGCCTTGTCTGCATCCTGCAGGGCGTTGACAACCGCCTGTCCGATCATCGGGTCGTCTTCAACGAGAAGGATTTTGTCGGTCATAAGTGTTCCTTTCGGGATGCTCTTCCTCACTATACGGCAAAAGCCGCCGTCAGCCTTGCAGACCGTCCGGCGGCATGCGCCCTGCCGAGCGCACTCTTGCTGGAGAATCAGCGCACGATCGTCAGACGGTGCACGTCGACTTCGCCCTTCTGCAGAAGTTCGTTTTCAAACTCGCCTTCGATGCGGATCTTGGTCTTGGGATCGACGCGTTGGCCCTGGAAGACTTCGTCGTCGACTTCAACGAGGATTTCGCCGGTGGCGTCGCGGAACATGTACTTTTCGTGGCGGACCTGCTTGGTGAGGAAGCCTTCGAGGATGACGAGCTGGTCGTCGCGAGCGTTGTCAAGGACGTTCTTCACCGTGGTGACGGCGGTCGGGCCGCCCACAAACTGGGCCTGGACCGGGGAGAAGGCGAACGCGCAGGCGATGGCGGCGGCAGCGGCGAGGGTCTTGAACTTGGTCATGGTGAACTCCTTATATCAATCGTTTCATTTCAAATCCGGTGGGAGGCTTTCTTTTTCGTTGCTTCCCGTCTCTTGGTAGTGAGCAGTTTAGGAACCCACCATTAGGTGCGGCATAGTGCGCAAAACGGCCCTTGAAGAACCCCCCTGGCGCGCGCCTTGCCGCTTGCCGCGGGCTAAAGCGCGCTTTCTTAGAAAACTTTGCAGGGGCTAAGTTTTCCTGAGACGCGCGCAGGATAATTGCAACCAAATGTTACAGACGCGGCTCATCCGCGTTTTTCGGTAGACTAAAGCGGTTTCCCGCGGGGCCGCAGGGCGTTTTTGCCCCATGCGCCGCGCCTTATTGAAAAGCATCACACGTTGAACATGCAGAGAAAAACCACCGTTTGCGCGCTTTTGTGCCTTGCCGCGGGCCTTTGCTCCGGCACGGCGGGCGCAGCAGCCGACCCTCAGATTGAAAAAATCACCAAGGCCGTGGAAGCGGCCGCGGGCAAGGCCCCCGATTCGGTGACGCAGTCCCCGGTCAAGGGCCTCTGGGAGGTTGTCATCGACAAGCGCGTCTTTTACGCCGACGAAGGCGCCCGCCACCTCATCGTCGGGCGCATCTTCGACTCGGTCACCGAGCGCGACCTCACGGCCGAGCGCATCGAGGAACTCAGCCGCATCAAGTGGGAGGAGCTGCCGCTTGAAAAGGACGCGATCAAGGTCGTCTACGGCAAGGGCGAGCGCAAGCTCATCGTCTTTACCGACGTGAATTGCCCCTACTGCCGTCTGCTTGAACAGAACTTGAAGCAGGTCGGCAACCTCACCGTCTACAACTTCATGTACCCGGTGCTGCGTTCGCGCGAAGAGGCGCGCCGCGTGGTGTGCGCCTCCGACCCCGTGCAGACCTTCCTCGACTCGATGGCCTCCGGCAAGGCCCCCGAAGTCGGGCAGTGCAGCAACAGCGCCGTGCTTGACCGCAACATCGAGCTCGGCCAGAAGCTCGGCATCAATTCCATTCCGGCGATCATCTTCCCGGACGGCTCCCGCTATACGGGACTCATGACCGTGGACGCCATTGAAGCGGCGCTTGCGGGTTCAACCGCCGCCAAGTAAAGGCAGCCGGCAGGACAAAACCATTCATTCTCATTGGAGCCAGAAAGAGCCATGTCTCACAGCCTTGATTGCATCATGAAGCCCAACGCCGTCGCCGTGATCGGCGCCTCCACCAAGCCGCACACCATCGGCTCGGATCTGATGAAGCGTCTGATTGAATACGGCTACAAGGGCAAGCTCTACCCCGTCAACCCCAAGGGCGGCGAAATCGAGGGCCTCAAGGCCTATCCGAGCGTTCTCAACATCGAGGGGCCGGTGGACATGGCCGTGGTGGTCGTCAATGCCAAGTACGTGCTCGCTACGATCGACCAGTGCCACGAAAAGGGCATCAAGGGACTTGTGGTGATTTCCGCGGGCTTTAAGGAGTCGGGCGAAGAAGGCGCCAAGCTCGAAGCCGAACTGCTTGAGCGCGTGCGCCGCTACGGTATGCGCTGCGTGGGCCCCAACTGCCTGGGCGTTGTCAACACCCATCCGGACCTGCGCATGGACGCCTGCTTTGCCGAGTCGCTGCCGATGCGCGGCGGCATCGGCTTTGTGTCGCAGTCCGGCGCCCTGGGCGGCGGCATTCTCAACATCCTGCAGGATCTCGGCATCGGCTTTGCGCAGTTCATCTCGATCGGCAACCAGGCCGACGTCAACGCCGAGGACGCGCTCGAGTACTGGGAGGACCAGGACGATGTGAAGCAGGTGCTCCTTTACATGGAGTCGATCAAGGATCCCGCGAACTTCCGCAAGCTCGCGACCCGCGTGACGCGCAAAAAGCCCGTGCTCGCCCTCAAGGCGGGGCGCTCTGCGGCCGGCGCCTCGGCGGCAAGCTCGCACACCGGATCGCTTGCCGGGTCCGACCGCGCCGCCGAAGCGCTGCTACGCCAGTCGGGCGTCATCCGCGAGTACAGCTTGAAGCAGCTCTTTTCGACCGCCAAGGTTTTTGACAACTGCCCGCTACCCAAGGGCGACCGCGTTTGCATCATCACCAATTCGGGCGGTCCCGGCATCATGGCCACCGACAGCGTGATCGACTACGGCATGCGGATGGCAGAGCTCTCGGAGGCCACCAAGGAAACCCTGAGAAGCTTCCTGCCTGCGGCGGCCTCCGTCAAAAACCCCGTGGACATGATCGCCTCGGCGCCGCTGGAACACTACCGCCGCACGCTTGAGACGGTGCTTGCCGACGACGGCGTGGATATGGTGATTTCGATCTACCTCCCCTTCCTCGGCTTGAAGGACACCGATGTGGCCCACACGCTCATGGACATCAAGGAGGCGCACCCCGAAAAGCCGATCGTGGGCGTCTTCATGACCAAAAACGAGTTCTTCACCGAAATCTCCAAGGGCAGGGTGACGATTCCGTTTTACATGTACGCCGAAGAGGCTGTCGACGGCCTGGCGCGGCTTAACATGCAGCGCAAGTGGATGGAGCGCGACGAAGGCCGCGTGGTGCAATTTGAGGTCGACAAGGAGCGCGTTGCCGGCATCTTTTCGGCCGTGCGCGCCGACGGGCGCAAGGAGCTCACCACGCGCGAGAGCCTTGACGTGCTCGAGGCCTACGGCGTGCGCGTGTGCCGCGCCAAATTTGCCCGAAGCGAAGACGAAGCTGCCGCCGCGGCCCGTGAAGTGGGCTTCCCCGTGGTGATGAAGATGACTTCCAAGAGCACCTCGCACAAGACCGACGTGGGCGGCGTGCGCGTCAACATCGGTTCCGAAGAGGAGCTGCGCGCGCAGTACCGCGACCTCGTCGCCAAGCTCTCCGAGCGCGGCATCCTTGACGGTCTTGAAGGCGTCATCATCCAGGAGATGGTCAAGAGCAACCGCGAACTCGTCTGCGGCGTTGCCGCCGATCCCCAGTACGGCCCGATGATCATGTTCGGCACAGGCGGCGTCTTTGTGGAGGTGATGAAGGACGTGGGCTTTGCGCTGGCGCCGCTCACTGACGCCGACGCGCACGACCTCGTCCGTTCGGTGAAGGCCTTCAAGCTGCTCGAAGGCGCCCGCGGCACCAAACCGGCCGACATCGCCCGCGTCGAGGAGACGTTGCTGCGCCTGTCGCAGCTTGTCACGGACTTCACGGAAGTGCAGGAGCTTGACATCAATCCCCTCATGATTTCCAACACCACGGGCGAAGCGATTGCGGTCGACGGCCGCATCAAGCTCGCATAAGCGGTTCGGGGATTTGAAATGGGAGACCGTCCGGAAGGAAGCTTTCGGGCGGTTTTTTCTTGAAGAGAATTCACGTAAAGCCGGGGCTGTAAGCCGGATTCTGTGACGCAGCCTCCTCGCGAAGGCTGCGTTGACGACCATTCATCTCGGACTTTGCTCGCGCAAAGCCTCATGCCACCTACCCGCAGTCTCACCGGGCAGGGTCATCGACTGCTTACTTGGTGTTGCTCCCCGTAGAGATTGCCCGTTTCACCCGGACCAAACCGGCTCGTCTCTGTTGCTCTGATCCTCGCCTTGCGGCGGACAGGTGTTGCCTGCTACGGCGCCCTTCGGAGTCCGGACTTTCCTCAGAAGAAACAAGCCTTCTGCGGCCGTCCGCCCCGGCTCGACGTGAATGGCCGACTTTACGCGCAAAGCGCGTTTTGCGCAACTTTTGCGAAGCTCAAGCTGCGCCCGGAAGAACGCTTGCGGCGCGGCGCCGATGCCGTTTGCATCCGCACACATTTGTTAAGCATCATGCAGGATTTGGCTTGCTAGACTTCGAGGCAATTTAGGCTGGCTGCGTGTGTTTGCGCGGCCGCCCGTCCTTTTTCAATGCATTGAGTCTGATACAAAAATGGGCCTGAACGAAGAACTGTTTGAACGTGCTCAAAAGAGCATTCCCGGCGGCGTCAACTCCCCCGTGCGCGCTTTCAGAAGCGTGGGCGGCGCACCGCGCTTCATCCGCCGCGCCGAAGGCGCCTACATGTGGGACGCCGAAGGCCGCCGCTACATCGACTACATCGGCTCCTGGGGTCCGATGATCCTCGGGCACAACCACCCCGCTGTGATTGAAGCCGTGCACAAGGCCGTCGACAACGGCCTGTCCTTTGGCACCGTCACCGAGGGCGAGACGCTGCTGGCCGAGGAAGTGATCAAAATCATGCCCAACGTCGAGACCGTGCGCTTTGTGAGTTCCGGCACCGAGGCCGGCATGAGCGCGATCCGTCTGGCCCGGGGCTTCACCGGCCGCAACAAGATCATCAAGTTTGAGGGCTGCTACCACGGCCACAGCGACAGCCTGCTGGTGAAGGCGGGCTCGGGCATGCTCACCTTCGGCAATCCGTCCTCGGCGGGCGTTCCCGCAAGCATCACCGAGCACACGCTGGTGCTCGAGTACAACAACCCCGCGCAGCTTGAAGAAGCCTTCAAGAAGTGGGGCGACGACATCGCCTGCGTGATCGTGGAAGCCGTTGCCGGCAACATGAACATGGTGCCCGCCACGCAGGAATTCATGGACACGATGCGCGCGCTTTGCACCAAGCACGGCGCGCTACTGATCGTCGACGAAGTGATGACGGGCTTTCGCGTTGCACTGCACGGCGCGCAGTCGCTCTACCACGTCGTGCCCGACATCACGATGATGGGCAAGGTGATCGGCGGCGGCATGCCGGTCGCAGCCTTCGGCGGACGCCGCGACGTGATGGAAAAGATTGCGCCCCTGGGCCCCGTCTATCAGGCGGGCACGCTCTCGGGGAACCCCGTTGCCGTGGCCTGTGGTCTGGCCACCCTAAAGGAAATCCAGAAGCCCGGCTTCTACGAAAACCTCTCGGCGAAGACCGCGAAGCTCGTGAACGGCCTCACCGCGGCCGCCCGCGACGCAGGCGTTGACTTCTGCGCGCGGTCGTTGGGCGGCATGATGGGCCTTTTCTTCTTAAAGGATCTGCCCAACGGCTTTAACGACGTGATGAAGGCCGATCCGGCCGTCTTTGCGCGGTTCTTCCACACCATGCTCGAAGAGGGCGTGTACCTGGCCCCCTCGATTTTTGAAGCGGGCTTTGTGTCGGCCGCGCACAGCGACGCAGACATCGAGGCGACCATCGCCGCCGCCCGCAAGGCGTTTGCCGCGCTCTAAATTCATGAAGAGCATGAGCACACTACTGAAAAACGTCGCGGGGTGGCTTGCAGCCGCCGCGGGCGCCGTCCTGATCGGGACGGCGGCGCAGGCGGCTCCTGCGGCTTCCGCCGGCATGGGCTCGCCCTTTGCGGGCGCCGCCCAGCCCAAGACCGTGACGGTCGAGCTTGTCGCCCGCAGAACGGCGGGCATTCCGCGCGCGGCCAACGACATCGGCATTCTCTTAAAGCACGAGCCGGGCTGGCACACCTACTGGCAGTTTTCCGGCGACTCGGGCTATCCGCCGAGCGTCGAGTGGAAGCTGCCGCGCAACTGGAAAGCGGAGTCGCGCGGCTGGCCCGTGCCGGAAAAGCACAAGCTCGGGCCCATCACCAATTTCGTGTACTCGGGCGAGGTGCTGCTGCCCTTTAATCTGGAAATCCCTTGGGGCACGCCCTACGGCGGCACCTACACGCTGCGCGCCAAGGTCGACTACCTCGCCTGCAAGGAGGTGTGCATTCCGGGTACGGCCCAGGTTTCGTTGAAACTGCCCGTCGAAGTGGCGGCCAAGAATGGGCCCTTGAACGACAAGTTTGCAAGCACGCTCAAGTCCGTGCCGGAAAAGGCCGCCTCCGAGTACATTTCCGCGGTCATTGAAGACGACCGCATCCGCATCGACTTTGCGCCGCTTGCGGGCAAGATCGAAAAGAAGGTGGAGTTCTTCCCGCTCACGGAAGGCCTCGTGGACTTTCGCGAACTCGACCGCGTGGTGCCGGGCAAGGACCTCGTGTCGCTGTACCTCAAGGCCGGACAAGGATATCTCGAAAGCCTCAAGGCGGGCCATCCGGTGCCCTTTACGGGCGTCATCGTGGCCGACGGGGGACCCGAAAAGGACGGCTGGGCCATTGAAACGACGCTTGACGTCAAGCCCGGCGCCGTGACGCTGCCCTGGGCGCCCGAAGAGCCTCCTGCAAAGGAAATCACGCGCACCGTGCCCACGGCGCAGCTGCCGCAGGCTCCGTCCGAGGCCGCCTCCATGAAAACGACGACGGCGCTCGGCTTTGCCTTTCTAGGCGGCTTGATTCTGAACCTTATGCCCTGCGTCTTTCCGGTGCTAAGCCTCAAGATTCTGCAGCTCGTCGACGGCTCGCGCCGCAAGGGGGCGCTTGCCCTGCACGGAGTGGCCTTCACCGCGGGCGTTCTGGTGAGCATGGCCGCACTTGCCGGCGCACTGTTGATCCTGCGCGGGCTGGGGCTTGCGATCGGCTGGGGCTTTCAGCTGCAGCAGCCCTGGGTGGTGGCGGTGCTGATCCTGCTCTTTAGCGCCATCACGCTGAACCTGCTCGGCGTCTTTGAATTTACGGCTGCTTCGCACCTTGCTGACAGCCGCGCCGTGCGCAAGCTGCCCACCACCGGACCCTTGGGGAGCTTTTTCACCGGCGTTCTGGCCGTGGTGGTCGCCTCCCCCTGCACCGCCCCCTTCATGGGTGCGGCCCTGGGCTACGCCGTCACGCAGGACAGCCTGCAGAGCGTGCTGATCTTCCTTGCCCTGGGCTTTGGCATGGCGCTGCCGTGGCTGCTGCTCACGCTGGTGCCGGCCTGGATGAAGTTGCTGCCCAAGCCCGGCGCCTGGATGGTGACCTTCAAGCGCATCATGGCCATTCCGATGGCCGCAGCCGCCTTCTGGCTCATCTGGGTGCTCTCGCGCCAGGTCTCGCTCTATGGTCTCATGACGGTGATCATCGCCATGGGATCGGTGACGGGGCTTTTGTGGGCCGTCGGACGCGAGCAGTACGGCCGCGGCCGCTCGCAGGTTCTCAAGGGCGTCTGCACCCTGGTGACCGTGGGCTGCATGGCGCTGCTGTGTCTGGGCACGTTTGACCGGCATGTCGACGCCGAAGCGGCGGTGCCCTCGGGCGAGTGGATGCCCTGGAGCGAAGAAGCCGTCAATTCGGCCATCGCGCGCGGCCAGCCCGTGGTGGTGGACTTCACCGCCGCCTGGTGCGTGACCTGCCAGTTCAACAAGGCCACGGCGCTTAGGACCGACGCGTCCGAAGCCGAATTGAAGCGCTTGAACTACGCGCGCTTTGAGGCCGACTGGACCAACCACGACAGCCGCATCACCGAGATGCTCAACAAGTTCGGGCGCACGGGCGTGCCGCTTTATCTGCTCTATGCAGTCGACGGCACGGCAACGATCCTGCCGGAGCTTCTCACCGAGGCAAGCTTCATTGAAGCGTTGCAGAAAAACGCTGCGCAAGGCAAAGCACAGCCGGCGTCTGCAGCAGACGCGAAATAAAGTTCGCCGGAAGGCATTGAAAACGGGCGGAAACGGAAAATGCATTCCGGTCCGCCCGCTTTTTGTGTGCGCTGACCCTACCTTGCCGTCAGTTGGTGAGTCCCCTTGCCTCCATCTTCTTGGTTGCCACCGCAGCCCCCATGCCGGCGACCAGAATGAGCGCCATGCCGACCAAAGCCGTGGGGTCGACCGATTCGTTGAAAAGCGTGACGCCGAAGATGACGGAAAATGGCACCGCGGAAAAGCCAAGGCACGAGGAAAGTAGCATGTTGCCGTAGGCGTAGGAGCGCGTCGTGCAGATCTGCCCCAGGGTGGCAAAAAGCCCCATGCCGAGAAGCCCCGCCACGCCCGTCAAATCCGGCACGTGAAAGCCGCCGGTGAGAAGCGTGCCGCCAGCGGCAAACACCATGCCGAGCACGGAAAAGTAAAAGACGATCCGGTAGCTCGGTTCGTTGAGCCTTCCCATCTGCTTCATCTGCCAGTAGGCCGCGAGGTCGATCAGCGCGACCGCAAGGCAGATCAGGGCCGGCACGAATTCGTCGGTGCCAAGCCCCGGCTTCATCACAAGGCAGATGCCGACAAAGCCCGTCACGATGGCCAGCACCACGGCCCAGGGGGCGCGCTCGCCCTTGCACTTGGCAAGGATGATGAAGTTGAGCGCCATGAATAGGGGCGTCGTGTAGATGAGCGTCATGCAGGTGCCGAAGTGCATGCGCGAAAGGGCATAAAACCACAGCGCCACGCTCGCGACACCCAGAATCGAGCGGATGATGTGGTGGCGGAAGTAATGGGTTTTAAGCGTCCCGCCGCTGCCCGAGACCACAAAGGCGATGAAGATCGCGCCAAAAAGCGACCGGTAGAAGACAAGCTCCATCGAGCCCATGCCCTCGGTGCAGAACTTCACGAAGGCGCCCATGATGGAAAAGCAGGCGGCCGCGGCAATCGCCCAGAATGACTGCTTCATTGCGCTCCCTCCTGCGCGGCGCCGCTTGCGCACCACTCAATCACTTTTTGCGTAAAGCTGCCTCCCTTTGCGGCGCCCGCGCCGTTGATCATCACCACGACGGTCCAGCGCCGGGCGTTGACGTCGGTCACATAGCCCGCAATGGAGCGCACGTTGCGGATGCTGCCGGTTTTGATGTGCGCGCTCCCCCTCTGCAGCGGACGCTTTTTCATGGTGCCGTCGTAGCCCGCCAGCGGCAGTGAAGCCATGAATTCCGGCATCACGAAGCTGCGAAAGCCGTAGTTGAGCACGCGGCCAAGCGTCTCAGCCGAAACCACCGTGCGCCGCGACAGGCCCGAGCCGTTGTCAATGAAGCTGCCGCGGGCGGCGTTTCCGGCCGCCTTTTGCAGCCACTTTTGCACCACCGCGCGGCTTCGCGTGAGCGTGGCGGGCGCCTTGTCGCCTGCGGCGTCAGCGCGCGAGAGTGTGAGAAAAAGATGCCGCGCCATGGGATTGTTGGAATACTTGTTGATAAGCGTCACGATGCGGGCAAGCGGCTCCGAGGCAGTCTCCACAAGGCGCACGCCCGCCAGGGGATCGACCTTTTGCGCACGCGCCTTTCCCTGCCAGGCAATGCCCGCCTGACGCAGCAGGGGCTTGAAAACGCGCGTCAGATAGTCGTCGGCGTCCCACCGGGCCACATGCAGCGCCTTCACGCCGCAGGCTGCCGGAAATGTGCCTTCAAAGCGCACGCCGGAAGCCGAAAACCGAGCTTTTAATTTGTCCTTCCAGGCGCCGCACGCGTCCTTTGCAAGCCGCACGCGCCCGGGCACCTGAAAGCCCTCGAGCGCAGGCAGCGCCGTCACGCGCGCCCAGCTGCCCGCTTGTTCGGGCTCGAAGGTGATGGAAACCGCCTTGAGGTTCACAAGCGCCGCATCGGCCCCCACGTTGTAAGAGCGCTCGGAGGCGCCGTCAAAGGCGCCCTGATCGACCGGCTTTTCGCCGAAGGCGCTACGGTCAACGAGAATGTCGCCCTCGATTTTGCGTACGCCCGATTGCCGCAGCTTTTCCACGAGAAGCCACAGGTTTTCAATCATCAGGTGCGGGTCGCCCGAGCCGATGAAGGACACCGCGCGCACGGCGCCCTTTTTGTCCGGCAGGGCGACGGCGCGCAGCTCGGTTTTCCAAACGAAGTCGGGCTTTAAGAGATCGAGCCCGGCAAGGGTGGTCACAATCTTCAACGAGCTTGCGGGCTGCATGAGCGCCCGCGCGCGGTGCGCGACAACGGGCGCGTCCTGCCCCGCAGCAGACACCCAGACCGATACGCTTTCTTGAGAGATGCCGTCTTTTTGCAGTGCCCGCGAGAGCTCTGCGGGCAGGCCCGCCGCTGCAGCAAGGGAAAAGCACAACAGCACCCCTGCGGCGCCCAGTTTGAGTCCAGAGAAAATCCGCATAATCCGCAGCCGCCCGCTGGCGGCCGCCCTCCCAGATCGCCCAGCGCGTCTTTATTTTTAGGGAAATCCTTTATGACGCCGGCGGTAAAGGCCATTGTATCGGGTTACGGCAGCGCGCGGCGCCAATTGCGCATGAAGTGCCGCGAAGGCCGCAGGAATCCTCAGGGCGCGGCGTCCTTCTTCTGCTCTTTTTTGCGCCAGTGGTGCGAAATATCCTCTCCGGGCTGCGTCGTGCCCGAAGGCGCGATGGAAAGCAGTACGACGGTGAAAAGCACCATCACGATGCCGATGCATTCGAAGATGCCCACCGAAAGGTCGAAGACCACGGCCGTGAGCACGTAGGCGGTCACCGGTTCGGCGCAGCCGAGAATGCTCACGATCACGGGCGAAATCATCCGGATCGCGGTCATGTAGCAGCAAAAGGCAATGAGCGTGCCGAAGACCACCACGTAAAAGAGAAGCCCCGCGGTGCGCACGTCAAGCCGGGTGAGCGCAAGCGAGGCTCCGCCCACAAAAGCCACGACCGCGGCCATCAGGCCGCCCGCAAGCATCGCGCAGCCCATGACAGCGAGCATGTTGACGCGCTTTAGAAGCTTGCGCGGCTGCACCGAGTAGCCTGCGGTCATCATGGCGCAGGCAAGCGCCCAGAGAAGGCCCTTCAAATTGAACTCGACTGCGTCAAAGCGGCCCTTGGTGACGATGAGGCACACGCCGGCGGCGGCAATCACCAAGCAAATGAGCGTGCGCCCGGAGGGCGGCTTGCGGTTGACGGCGGACTCCCAGAGCGCAATCCACAAGGGAACCGTCGTGAGCATGATCGCCGCCGCCCCGGCGTTGGAGTAGTAGATCGCGAGCATGAAGGCAAACTGCCCGCCGTAGATGAAAAAGGCCGCAAAAAGCACGTCGCGCAGGTTTTCCGCGCTCTGGAAAATGCGCAGCACCTCCTTGCGCATCACGGCAAGGCACCAGCAAAACAGCACGGCGCCGGAGACGCCCAGACGCACAACAACAAGGGAGGCTGCGTCCACGGCGCCGGTTGCCATCACAAACTGGACGGCCACCGCCATGGAGCCCCAAAACATGGCCGCAGCAAGCGTATTGAAGACGCCCAGCGGGAAAGCGCCGATTTTGATGGGTGACGACATACAGCGACTTGCACCGGCAAAAGCGCCCGGCGCACGGAAAAAGAAAGCATCGACTCCCGCTTCAGACAGCTAGGCGCCGCAGGATGTGTTCTACGCGGAGAAAAATTTTTTTGCAACGGGCTTGAAATCGGAAAAGCCCGTCCCCATATGGGGTCTTAGCAGCGGGCCAAGCCCGCGTTGAACCGATTTCATATGGCAAGCGCCCGGTGCGGCAGAGTCGCCTTTTTCCGGGCCTTCAGATGATTTTTCAAAATTTTGGAGTGAAAACAAAATGCAAATCCGTCCGTTACATGACCGCGTGATTGTCAAGCGTCTCGAGGCTGAGCGTACGACCGCCAGCGGCATTGTCCTGCCGGACACCGCCGGTGAAAAGCCTGATCAGGGTGAAGTCCTCGCCGTCGGTCCGGGCAAGCGCGACGAAGCCGGCAAGCTTCTGCCGATGGATGTGAAGGTCGGCGACCGCGTTCTGTTCGGCAAGTATTCCGGCCAGACCGTCAAGGTCAACGGCGAAGAGCTCCTCGTGATGCGCGAAGAAGACATCATGGGCGTTCTCGAGTAATCGGTTTGTCATTGGTTTGAACACACAGAATTTCTAACGGAGAAAAATAGAAAATGGCTGCAAAGCAAGTTCTCTTCGGCGATGACGCCCGCGTGCGCATGGTTCGCGGCATCAACACGCTCGCCAACGCCGTCAAGGTCACCCTGGGTCCGAAGGGCCGCAACGTCGTGCTTGAGCGCGCCTTCGGCGGCCCGCTCGTCACCAAGGACGGCGTGACGGTTGCCAAGGAAATCGAACTCAAGGACAAGTTTGAGAATATGGGCGCCCAGATGGTGCGCGAAGTTGCCTCCAAGACCAACGACAACGCCGGCGACGGCACCACCACCGCTACGGTGCTCGCCCAGGCCATCGTTTGCGAAGGCATGAAGTACGTTGCCGCCGGCATGAACCCGATGGATCTGAAGCGCGGCATTGACAAGGCCGTGGCCGCCGCCATCGACGAGCTGCGCAAGATCTCGCGTCCGACGACGACCTCCAAGGAAGTCGCCCAGGTCGGCGCCATCTCCGCCAACTCCGATCAGGAAATCGGCGACATCATCTCGCAGGCCATGGACAAGGTCGGCAAGGAAGGCGTGATCACGATTGAAGACGGCAAGAGCCTGAACAACGAACTCGAAGTCGTCGAAGGCATGCAGTTCGACCGCGGCTACCTGTCGCCCTACTTCATCAATACGCCGGAACGTCAGGCCGCCGTGCTCGAGAATCCGTTCATTCTCATCCACGACAAGAAGGTGAGCAACATCCGCGAACTCCTGCCGATCCTCGAGCAGGTTGCCAAGACCTCGCGTCCGCTGCTCATCATCGCTGAAGACGTCGACGGTGAAGCCCTCGCCACCCTGGTGGTGAACTCCATCCGCGGCATCCTCAAGGTTGTCGCCGTCAAGGCCCCGGGCTTTGGCGACCGCCGCAAGGCCATGTGCGAAGACATCGCCGTTCTGACGGGCGGCACGGTCATCTCCTCCGACCTCGGCCTCACGCTTGAGAAGGCGACGCTTGAACAGCTCGGCACCGCCAAGCGCGTTGAAGTGACCAAGGAAAACACCACGATCATCGACGGCAACGGCGACAAGCCGGCCATCGAAGGCCGCGTGGCCCAGATCCGCCAGCAGATCGAAGCCTCCACGAGCGACTACGACCGTGAGAAGCTGCAGGAACGCGTGGCGAAGCTCGCCGGCGGCGTGGCTCTCGTGAAGGTCGGCGCTGCCACCGAAGTCGAGATGAAGGAAAAGAAGGCCCGCGTCGAAGACGCACTGCATGCCACCCGCGCTGCTGTGGAGGAAGGCATCGTCCCGGGCGGCGGCGTCGCTCTCGTGCGCACCAAGGCTGCCATCAAGGACATCAAGGGCGACAACGACGAACAGAACGCCGGCATCAAGATCGTGCTGCGCGCCATGGAAGAGCCGATGCGCCAGATCGTCTCCAACTGCGGTGAAGAACCCAGCGTGGTGGTGAACAAGGTTGCCGGCGGCGAAGGCAACTTCGGCTACAACGCCCAGACCGGCGAATACGGCGACATGGTTGCCATGGGCGTGCTCGACCCGACCAAGGTCACCCGCACCGCTCTGCAGAACGCCGCCAGCGTGGCCGGCCTGATCCTCACGACCGACTGCATGGTTGCCGACATCCCTGAAGACAAGCCCGCTGTGCCCCCGATGGGCGGCATGGGAGGCATGGACGGGATGATGTAATCCATCCTGCCTTGACTGCAGAATAATTTTCCGCCGGCTGGAGCTGATCCAGCCGGCGGATTTTTTGTGCGCCATGAAAAATCTTTCGCTCTATCGCGGCTCAAGCACGTAGAGCTTGTCGTTTTCGCGCACCTTTTCGGGCACCTTGAGCGTCACGGCCTCGCCCTTTTGCGCCGCCCCGACCGTTTCGCCCGCTTCGTTCACAATGCCCTTGGCGCAAAACTCCACCGCGCCCGTTGTGGGGCCTGTGACAAGAAGCCTTGCGCCGGCTTGAAAGCCCTGCGCCTGGAGGAGAAACTGCGCCACGCCCGCCTTGGCAAAAAAGTGGATGCACTTGCCTGCATAGCGCTTCACAAGCGTTGCCTTTGAGCCGTAGCTCTCCGTCAGTTCCGGCGTCCTGGCGCCCAGGTACCACCCGTCCCAGAAGCCGCGGTTGAAGACCTCGGCAAGCCGCGCGTCCCATTGAGCAACTTTTTGCGGCCCGAACGTGCCGTCCAAAACGCTTTCAAGAGCCTCCCGGTAGCACTGCACCGTCGTGCGGACGTACTCGGCGGACCGCGCCCGGCCCTCGATTTTGAAGATGCGTGCGCCGCAGTCGACCACCTTGTCAAAAAAGCCGATCGTCTTGATGTCCTTGGGGCTCATGACGTACTGCGGCGTGAGCTCAAGCTCGATGTCGCGCTCGGCGTCGCGGATCAGATAGCTTCTGCGGCACGACTGCAGGCACTGCCCGCGGTTGGCGCTTTTGCCGCGGGTGTGCAGGCTCATGAAGCACCGGCCGCTTTGCGCAATGCAAAGCGCGCCGTGCACAAACATTTCAATGCGCACGGGCTCGCCTGATGGACCGCAGATGTGCTCGCGCTCGATCGCTTCGGCAATCGCGCGGATCTGCTCGAGCGTGAGTTCACGCGCAAGCACCGCGACGTCGGCAAAGCGCGCGTAAAAGCGCAGCGCCTCCACGTTGGCGATGTTGAGCTGTGTGGAAAGATGCACGGGCATGCCCGCCTGCTGCGCGAGCATCATCGCCGCGGCGTCCGAGCAGATGAGAGCATCCACGCCCGCGCTTTTTGCCGCCTGCACCTCCTCCCGGGCCTGCTCCAGATCCTCGTCATAGAGCACGGCGTTGAGCGTCAGGCGGGTCTTCATGCCGTGCGCATGCGCAAAGTCCACGATTTCGGGCAGCTCCTCGCGCTGAAAGCCCCCTGAAGCAAGGCTTCGCATGTCCAGCGCGCCGAGCCCGAAGTAGACCGCATCGGCGCGGGCGGCCGCAGCCGCGGCAAGCGCCTCGTGCGATCCCGCCGGCGCCAGGATTTCAAAGTCGCTGCGTGCGTAGGCCATGATTTACTTTGCCGCCTTCCGGCCGAGATGGCGCTCAAAGAAGTCCACCACGCGCGAAATCACCGAAGGCTGGTACCAGGGCAGATCACCGTGGGCCGCGCCGCGCACAAGCACATACTCGGCGTCGACCTTCTTTGCCTTGAGCGCTTCAAACATCTTTTTGCTTTGCAGCGGGCTCACCACCTTGTCGTTGGTGCCGTGCATCAGCAAAAAGGCGGGCTCGGTGCCGTCCACGTGTCCGATGGGGCTTGCCATCCTCGCCTTTTCGGGATCAGCCATGACGGAGGCGCCCGCAAAGGTCTTAAAGGCCGGACCGTTTAAAAGAAGCGCCTCGGTGACGGCAGGCGACGCGTGCACATTGGAGTTGCCCACGCCCTCGCCGATGGAGCGCAGATCCGAAATGCCAAAGATGGAGACCACAGCCTGCACGTCGGAGGACTGATCCTTGAAGTCACCCGTGTCCCAGGACTTTTCACCGTTTGTGGCTCCCATCATCTGCACGACGTAGCCGCCTGCGGAGTCGCCCAGAATGCCGATGCGGGACGCATCAACGCCGATTTCCTCGGCGTGAGCGCGTACCCAGCGCACCGCAGCTTTGCCGTCTTGCAGCAGAGCCGGGAATTTGTCGGGTACAGCGCGGTACTCACAGGCGGCCACCACAAAGCCCGCACGTGCAAGCGCATAGCGCATCTCAAGGAACTTCTCATGATCGGCCGACGTAAAGCCGCCGCCCGGGAAGTAGAGCACCGCCGGCTTCTTTTCCTTGGTGTTGGGGATAAAAAGCGTCATCTTCAAGCCGCGCACATTGCGGCCGCGCTCAAACACCTGACTGTAGACGATCCCGGAGATGGCGACGATCTTCTGCGAGGCCACAGGAACGTCGATCACCTGGGCACCGTCAGCATAGCCCATGAGGTTTTCCGCCTGCACGGCCGGCGCCGCCGAAAAAAGAGCCGCAGCAGCTGCGGCGACAATAGCTTGCTTCATAGAAACTCCAGAAAATTTTTCGCGCACAACTATACGGCATCGTCCGGAAAACGGCCTGCTGCGCCGTCAAAACGGAACGTCTCACTGTCTGCGCGCTTTTCGGCCTTTGCCCCGCCGGCCGCTACAATCGAGTCAATTGAAAACTCTCTTGCGCTGCCAGCCATGCCGACGGAACTGCCGCCACTGCCTCTTTGCTCATCGAGTTTTCCCGCCTTTCGAAAAGAAGGGGCTGTCTATGTCGACAAGACGGTGCAGATCGCCTCCATTTGCGAACCGGTGGGCGTACAGATCTTTCTCACCCGGCCGCCGCGCTTTGGCAAAACGCTGCTTCTCTCCACGATCGAAACTCTTTTCAGGTCCGGTGTGAGGGACTTCAAGGGGCTTGCCATTGAGAAACTCTGGCAGGAGACAGAAACCTACCGCGTCGTCCGGCTTGATTTTTCTGATGTCAGCGATTTTGCAGACTACCCGGGCTTTGTCCGGCTTTTTGAAAAGGCACTCATTGATCGTTTTTCTGCCGCCGGATTCGTTTACCACGCCGGCCTGACAGACCTCATCACCCAGATCGGCCGCTGGATGGAAAACCAGCCCGATGCCTCAATCGTTGTTCTGATTGATGATTGCGATGCTCCATTGACCGCCTGCCTTCACCGACCGGATGTTTTCAATGACGTTCAGCTGCTGTTGAGTCGTTTTTTCCAAAAGATGAAGACCCGCAGCGGCTGTCTGCGTTTTTTCTTCATAACCGGCGCCGCGAAGTTCTGCAATACGGGAATCTTCACCGGCTTCAACAGCTTGGAGGACATCTCGCTGCAGACCAACTGCGGCACGCTGCTGGGCTTTACCGAGGAAGAAATCCGGACGAATTTCGCGCCGTATTTGGATCGTGCCGCAAAGGTGCTGGGTCTAGCCAAACCCTCTTTGATCGAGAAGCTCCGGGAAAACTACGGCGGCTACTGTTTTGACCGCAGGGCCTTATCGCGCGTTTACCGTCCCTGGTCGGTGTTGAAGTTTCTGGAGCAGCCCGACGAAGGATTTAAGAGCCACTGGCGCTTAAGCGGCGCTCTGCTCAATGCATGGCCCGGCCTTGATAATCCGGCTGACGGCTCGCAAACCTGGCTTGTGCCCATAAACCATTTGCAAAACTCTCTGCTGTCTCTGGAACCCGATCCGCTCACGCAGCTCTACGAGGCCGGGTGCCTCACGATTCGCAGCGCCGAGGACGGCTATGCTGTTTTGGGCTTTCCCAACAAAGAAGCTGCCTCGTCGATGGCGCAGCATTAAGCCGCTCTGCCTTTGACAATGGCAGGCTCTTCAACTTGCGGCACCCTCAACTTGCGGCGACGCTCACAAAAGTGCGCAGCGGTAAGATTCGGACTCAGAAGGGCGCTGCCGCCCGTTTGTCGTATTCACCGCCTAGGAAGATCCTTCGCCATGTTCACTGAAAAGCTCAACAAGCGCATTGATGCCGTCGATTCCATGCTCTGCGTGGGTCTGGACCCCGATTTAAAGCGCCTGCCCGAACACATCAGCCGCGATGCGGCGGGCGTCACGGCGTTCTGCCGCGCCATTGTCGACACCACCGCTCCCTACGTCTGCGCCTTCAAGCCGCAGATCGCCTACTTTGCGGGCGCGGGTCTTGAAAAAGCGCTTGAAGACACCATCGCCTACATCCGGGAAAAGCACCCTGACATCGTGGTGATTCTCGACGCCAAGCGCGGCGACATCGGCTCAACCGCCAAGCAATATGCAAAAGAAGCCTTTGAGCGCTATCAGGCCGACGCGGTGACGCTTTCGCCCTACATGGGCTTTGACACGATCGAGCCCTATTTCGCCTATGAGGGGCGCGGCGTGATTTTGCTGTGCCGCACCTCCAACCCAGGCGGCGCTGATATCGAAGAGCTGGTGACCAAGGACGGCGACATGGTCTATGAGCGCGTTGCAAAGCTTGCCGCCGGCCCCTGGAACGTCAACGGCCAAGTGGGTCTAGTCGTGGGCGCCACGCAGCCTGCGGAGATCGCCCGCGTGCGTGCGCTTGCGCCCGCAACGCCGCTTCTTGTGCCCGGCATCGGCGCGCAGGGCGGCGACGTCGATGCGGCCGTGGCGGCCGGCCTTGACGCTGAGGGCCGCGGCATGATCATCAACTCAAGCCGTGCTGTGATTTTTGCAGGCCAGGGCGAAGACTTCGCCCAGGCCGCTGCGCAGGCGGCCAAGACCACGCGCGACGCAATCCGCGCGGCCAAGACCAAGGCCCGTGGATAATTGTTTCTTGCAAGAAGGGAGAAACCAAATGCCCAACATGAAGCCCGTTGATCTCGAAGACGTCTACCGTCTCTTTAACCTCGGCGCCACCTCGCTTGTGTCGGCCGCCGACGGCGACGACATCGACGTAATGGCCGCCACCTGGGTGTGCCCGCTCAACACGACGCCGGCGCTTTGCACGGCCTGCATTGATTCCACGCACTACACGCGCAGGCTCATCGACAAGACGGGCTACTTCATGCTGTCGCTGCCCTCCTTTGACATCGTGCGCCAGACGCTTTACCTGGGGTCGGTGAGCAAGTTCGACGACGCCGACAAGATCGCAAAAAGCGGCGCCAAGCTCTTTTATTACGACGGCTGCAGCATTCCGGCCGTCGAAGGCGTGCTCTGCTCGGTGCTCTTTAAGGTGATTCCGAACGAGTACAACGAAAAGAAGCACGACCTCTTCATCGGTGAGGCGCTGAAGGCCTGGGCCGATCCGAAGGTCTTCTCGGAGGGCCACTGGCACTTCCCCGACGGCGAAGAAGGCTGCCGCACGCTGCACTATGTCGCAGGCGGCCACTTCCTCACGATCGGCAAGGCCTACGACATCGAGCTTTAAAAGGCCGGAGGCGGCGCTCAGTTCGGGCCGCCGCTTTCGCCCGATGCGCCGCCAAAGCGCCCGCGCATCTTCCAGAGAAAGAGCGCTGCCACCAGAATGAAGACGGCTCCTGCATACATCATCTGATGCAGGGCGTTGTGGTCTGCGCTCACCACCATGTAGCGGCCGAGCGCCACGATGGCGATGGCAATCGGCATCGTGATGGCGAGCTCATGGTGGCTGTGCAGCGCCGCGCGCGCCATCACGAGAATCTCGGTGTAGAGAAACAAAAGAAGCAGGTCACCCAGCGCCACGCCGTCGGCGTTGATCATGCGCCAGAGCTCAGAGGCAAAGCCCGCCACGGCGGCAAGCGCAATGGCCGAGAGCCCCACAAACTGCACAACGTTGAAGACCGCGTCAAACGAGCGAAGCGATACACAGAGTTGGTCCTTCTTTTCTGATTCAGCGTTCATCGGTTCCTACAAAAATGAATGGTGAGCGCTGATTGTCTCACGCCGGCGGCTGCCGCCGCAGCCGTGAAATCACTGATTTTTTGTTAAGGATCGTGTCGTGCCGTCAATGAGCTCGAGCAGCCGGAACATGGCGTAGTCGATGCTCTGGCGGCGCACGGCGTCGCGGTTGCCGGAAAATTCCTCGCGAAAGGACCGCACGGAAATCGAACCGCCGCATTCAACCGCCGCGGCAAAGCACACCGTGCCCACGGGCTTGCCGGGGACTGCGCCGCCCGGCCCCGCAATGCCCGTCACCGACACCGCCGCGCGGGCGCGCGAATGCGCAATGGCGCCGCACGCCATCTCACGGGCCGTCTCCTCGCTCACGGCGCCATACGTCTGCAGTGTCTCGTGCGACACACCGAGCATCTGCTCCTTGGCTTCATTGGTGTATGTGACAAAGCCCCGGTCAACCCAGGCGCTTGACCCGGGAATCGAGGTGATTTCAAAGGCAACGCCGCCCGCGGTGCAGCTTTCGGCCGTTGCGATCAAAAGCCCCGCCTTCTGCGCGGCGTCTCCAAGCTGGACGGCAAGTTCACAGGTGGTTTGTTCAATCTGCATGGGAAGACTCTTTAGAAAACGCCCAGGAAAAGGCGCGAGGACGGAAAGAGGTCGTTCAGAAGCATGTCGATCACGATCACGGCTGCAACAGCCCAGACCGCGGCAAGCAGGTCGTCGAGCATGGCGCCCAGGCCGCTGTGTAGATTTCTGTCAATCCAGCTTGCGGGCGGCAGCTTCACAATGTCAAAGATGCGAAAGGACACGAAGGCCGCCGTCCAGCCGATCCAGTTTTGCGGCAGCATCAGGCAGACCAGCCACACCGCCACCACTTCGTCGATCACGATGCAGCCTGCGTCGGGCACCCCCAGGTCGCGGCTCGTCTTGCCGGCAGCTGCAACGCCCAGCGCAAAGCCCGCGATGATGCAGGCCAGAAGCGCCTTCCAACCGAGAAACTGCGAGAGCACGATCCAGACGAGAACGCCTGCGGCCGTGCCCCAGGTGCCCGGCCCCGGGCGCAAACAGCCCGCGCCGAAGAAAAGCGCCACGGCGTGCAGCGGATGCGAAAAGGCAAAGCGCAGCCCCGGCCGCACGCTGTAGGCTGGATTGTCGGCACTGTACTTTTCAAACGCCATGACAGCCGTCAGTCCTCATTGCCCGCAAAATGGTCAAACCCCTGCACGGGCAGGCACAGGACGTTGCCCGAGGCGTCGCGGATGGCAAGCCGCTCGCCCGTGTCCTTCTTGGGCACGATGCGCCCGATGCGGGTCACGGGCGTCAGGGCCGAGATCGAGGCCTGTTCAATCAGGCCGCGCTTTTCGGCGGGCGCCGTAAAGACCAGCTCATAGTCGTCGCCGCCGCTCATGGCCGCCTCGATCTGCTGGGCCTGCGGCAGGCAGGCAAGCGCCGGATGCCGCGGCACGGCCTCCCAGAGCACGTCGGCGTCCACGCCGCTGCGCTCGAGAATGTGCCCGAGGTCCTGCGCCAAGCCGTCGGAAATGTCCGCACAGGCCGAAGCTGAGCTCAGAAGCGCCGTGCCGAGCGCATTGCGCGGCGTCGGCCGGTCCATGGCCTTGGCAGCGGCCGGATAAAGCCTTGCGTCAAGCGTGAGCCTCCCCCAGCGGTGCATGAGCGCGGCCCAGGCCCCTCCCACGCACCCCGACACCCAGATGTCGTCTCCGGGTCGTGCGCCCGAGCGGGTGAGCCCCATGCTCGGGGGCAGCTCGCCCATGGCGGTAATGGAAATCGTGACCGGCGCATGCGCCTCCCCCACCTTTGCCGTGCGGGTGGTGTCGCCGCCCAGAAGCGGGCAGCCCGCTTCGCGCGAGAGCTCGGTCATGCCCTTGGTAAAGCCCGCAAGCCACTCGTCGTCGCGCTCGGGCAGCCCGATGGTGAGAAAGAAGGCGCGCGGCACGGCGCCTGCGGCCGCCAGATCGGACAGATTGACGGCAAGCGCCTTGTAGCCGATGTCTTCGGGGCGCTGCGTGGGCAGAAAGTGTGTGCCGACGGCCATCATGTCGGCCGTCACCGCAATGCGCCCGGCGGGCATGTCGATGATGGCGCAGTCGTCTCCTACGCCCTTGCTTGCCCAGGCGCCGAAGTTTTCGTGTGTAAAGAAGCGCTCGATGATCTGAAATTCACCGTTTTGAGCCATGGCCGTCCATTTCTCCTGAAAGTCGCGCTGCGCCCGGCCCGAGAGCGTCCGGACGCAAACAAAAAAGGCACGGACGGAAAGGAAATCCCCTTTCCGGATCCGCACCTCGTGTTATAGCCCGTTTTGGGTGCTTTATGAGGCCTTGTGCTCGGCAGGACGCAGTTCCACGGCAAGCTTGTCGAGTACGCCGTTGACCAACTTGTAGCCGCGGTCCGCACCAAAGAGCTTGCAGAGCTCCACGGCCTCGTTGATGACGACGCGATAAGGAATCTCGAGGCAGTTCTGCAGCTCCCAGGCGCCGATCAACAGGCAGGCGCGCTCCACCACGGAAAGCCGCTGGGGATCGCGGTCAAGATGCCGGCCGACGGCGGCAAGAAGTTCAGCCTTGTCCTTCATGACGCCCTCAAGAATGCTGCGGTAAAACGCCTTGTCGCACTTCTCGAAGTCCTCCGAAGTGAGGTCGCAGCCGGCCACAGGGCCGCCCTCGTCGGTGATGACGCTCAGGAGGTTGGCGTCGATCGCGGCAAAATCCGCGCTCTCGTTGATGAGCGACTCATAGACGCCGAGCAGCGCAAACTCACGAGCCTTGCGGCGGGGGCCCTGGCTTAAGCGGGCCCGTAAATTAGCACTTTCCGTCATGGTCTACATCAGGGAAAGAGTTGTTGTCGTCGTCATCATCGTCGTCGTTCAACGGATCGAGCTCGCCGCCGTACATGCTCACATAGAGATCCGTGTGCAGGTTTGCCATTTCGACGGCGCAGCGGGCGCAGTCCTTGCCCTTCATCAACGTACGGGCCTTGCACTGCTCGTCGTCATAGGTCGTGAGAACGCCGTTGGCGATCGGAATGTCGCAGGCGGTGCTCACGCGGGCGATTTCGGCCGCCGACGTGTTGGAGACGATTTCAAAGTGATACGTCTCGCCGCGGATCACGGCGCCCAGGGCGATCAGGGCGTCGAACTTGTCGCTGTCGGCAAGCGTCTGCAGCGCAAGCGGAATCTCAAGGGCGCCCGGAACGGACACCACAACGATGTCGTCCTCGGAAACGCCCAGGCGGACGAGCTCCTCGGTGCAGGCCTTGAGCTCTTCTTCACCGGCGTACTGGTTGAAGCGTGAAACAACGATGCCGATGCTCAGTTCGGAACCATCGAGTTCGCCCTTAAAAGTCAGATAATCCATAAAACTTCCTCACTGCCGGCCGGCGGATTGCCCGGACGGGAAAACGTGATTTGATGTCAGGCGATTTTAGCGATATTCGGCCAAAATCGCCCGTTTATACGGGTCTTTGTACGGGTCCTGCGCGCATGCCGGCGGCTATCGGAAGCGTTTTTGCGCCGGTTCTGCCGGCCGCAGGCGCTCTGCTAAGATAGCCGCACGCAAATAAGCGCCTTCCGTGCGGCGGATTCCCGCCGTTTTCCTCTTTTAGAGCGCGCTTCAATCGTGCACGAAGCGCGCTGAAAGGACTTCCAGCGAATGAATCCGATTCCGACGTGGCTCACCAACGGCCTATTGATCTTTGCCGCACTCTATGCCGTCGTGCAGGCCGTGCGGCTGTTTCTGCCCGTCTACTTCTGGGCGTTGGATCGAAACGCCGCGCGCGGGCGCGCCATTTTAGCCGCCTGCGACGCAGAAACAACGCCTTCCCGGCTTGCGGCTGCCGTGCCTGCGCAGGCGTGCCTTGCGCGGCTGCTGAAAGCCCAGGACCTCTCGGCCGAGGAAGAAGCCTGCAAGGTCAACTTCCGGCGCCGCGTCTTTTACTGCTTCATTGCCTTTGGCCTCACGCTTGTCGCGCAATTCAAGCCCGATGCTCCGGCCGTTCTCATGCCGCTTTCGCAGGCGCTGCTGCTTTGCGCCGTAGGCATGGTGATCGGCGCGGTGGCGCGCCACCGGATCGTGCGCACGATGGAGGTGGCCGAAGCCTCGCTCAAGGCCAAGGGACTTCTCAAAGACTCCTCCTCGTAGGAGGCCTTAGAAAGCGCTCACAAAGCCCGCCGGCGGCTGCACGCCGCCTCCGAGGCTTTGGGCTGCCGCCCACACCCAGCCGGGATTGCGCAGCATTTCGCGGCCGATGCAGACGCCGTCTGCCTGCCGGGTGCGCAGAATCTCCTCGGCCTGCAGCGGCTCGACAATGCCGCCGCTCGTGAAAGTCACCACCTGCGCCTGCGTGCGGATTTTCCGCGAAAACTCCGTGTGCGCTGCCGTAATCGACGCCGGGAGCTTTTGCGCCGGATCGACGCCGCCAGAGGACACATCCACCGCACAGACGCCGTGCTCCTTGAGCGCTGCGGCAAGCGCTGCGGCATCCTCGCACGTTGCGCCGCCCTCAATCCAGTCGCAGGCCGAAATGCGCATCATCACCGGCAGCCCCGGCGCGCCTTTTTTCACCGCATCGACCACGGCAAGCGCAAAGCGCATGCAGCCATCCCTGTCGCCGCCCCAGCGATCCGTCCGGTCGTTTGTCACGGGCGACAGGAACTGGTGCACCAGATACCCGTGGGCGCCGTGAATCTGAATGCCGTCAAAGCCAATCTGCGCGGCTCTTGCCGCGGCGGCTTCAAAGGCGGCGAGCACCCCGGCGATGTCCTCCTCGGTCATCGCGCGCGGCACGGGGGCGTCGGGCGTAAAGGGCCTCGCCGAAGGCGCGATCAAGGGAAAGCCGCCCTGTTCGGGCAGCAGCGTGCCGTGCCCGGTGCGCGGATCGCACCGGCTGCCCTTGCGGCCGCTGTGCGAAAGCTGCAGGAAAAACTTCGTCTCGGCCGGGGCGCTTTGCCGGCAGGCCTGCAGAAGCTTTTCAAAAAACGCCTGCTGGCGGTCGTTGTAAAGCCCCAGGCAGCGCGTGGTGATGCGGCCTGCGGCCTCCACAGCCGTTGCCTCCACCACGACCAGCCCCGCCCCCGTGGCGGCGAGCTTGCCGTAGCGGCGCAGCAGTGCATCCGAGCCCACGCCGTCGGTTGCTTCGCAGCTGCACATCGGCGGCACGCAGATGCGGTTGGCGAGCTCCACGCCCACCATCTGCAAAGGGGTGAACAACAGGGCCATCAGACAATTTCCTCGCAAATACGGCGGACTAGAAGAGGTCGTCGCCCTCTTCCTCGCGCAGCTTGATCATGCGCTCGACATAGCGGGCGATCGTGTCGATTTCCAGATTCACCCAGTCCTGCGCCTTGAGGTTCTTGAGCGTGGTCACTTCGACCGTGTGCGGGATGAGGTTGATGCTGATCAACGCCCCCATGGCGGTGTCCTCGACCTCGTTCACGGTAAGCGACACGCCGTTGACAGCCACCGATCCCTTGTAGGCGAGGTAGGGCGAGAGCTTGAGCGGCGCGCGGATCACGAGCTTCCAGCTTTCGGCGATCTGCGTCATCGACTCAACCTGTCCCACGCCGTCGACGTGGCCGCTCACCAGATGGCCGTCGACACGGTCGCCCAGGCGCATGGCCTTTTCGAGATTCACTTCGCCGAAGGTGTCCAGTCCGCAGGTCTTGGAAAGACTCTCAGCGCTCACGTCGATCTGAAAGCTGTTGCCCTCGATGTTGACCACGGTCATGCAGGCGCCGTTGACGGCAATCGAGTCGCCCACGTGCACTTCCTCAAGGTGAAAGGACTCGGGCGTGACGATCGTCAGACGAACGCCGTTGCCGAGCTTTTCGGGTTCACGCACCTTGCCGACAGCCTGAATAATTCCGGTAAACATGTTCTTTCGTTTTCCTTGTGTTGTTCGTTTGAAACCTCTTGCGGTTTCCTTTTATTTGTTTTTGCGCAGCACGATCTCCAGATCGTCGCCCACGGGCTCCACGCTCACAAACCGCCAGCGCTGCACTTCATCCATGCGCTCGTAGGGCCCGAGCTTGGCAAAGGGCATGCCCTCGCCCATGAGCGCGGGCGCAACAAAGCTCACGATTTCGTCGACAAGCCCCCGCTCAAGAAGCGCGCCCGAGAGCGTTGCACCCGCCTCCACATGCAGCTCGTTGACGCCGGCTTCGCCAATCGCCTTCAGGGCTTCGTGCAGATCAAGCCCCGTGCGGTCAGACGCAATGACCTGCACGCGGGCGCCGGCGGCTGTCAGAGCCTCCACGCGCGAGCCCGGTGCGTCGCTGCTTACAAAAATCGTCGCGGGCTGCCCCTGCAGAATGTTAAAGGTCATGGGGGTGAGCGCCTGACTGTCGAGCACGAATTTTTCGGGGCTCGGCAGCTTTTCCTCGCGCACGCTCATCTGGGGGTTGTCGGAAAGCACCGTGCCAATGCCCGTCAAAATGCCCTGTGCGCGCGCTCTCCAGAGACGCCCCTTGCGGCGGGCTTCGGCGCAGGTGATCCAGCGGCTCTGGCCGTTGGCAAGCGCCGTGCGGCCGTCCAAGGTGCTCGCGGTCTTAAGCCGCACCCAGGGCAGGCCCGTCTTCATGCGGGTGAAAAAGCCGATGTTCGATTCATAGGCCTCGTCGCGGCACACCCCGCAGTCGACGGCGATGCCCGCTTCGCGCAGCATGGCAAGCCCGCGGCCGGAAACCTGCGGATTGGGGTCTTCGAGCGCGGCGACCACGCGGCCCACGCGTTCTTTGACAAGGCGGGCCGCGCACGGCGGCGTGCGCCCGTAGTGCGAGCAGGGCTCAAGCGTCACGTAGACCGTGGCGCCGGCGACATCCACGCCGGCGGCCTGGGCGTTCATCAGCGCATCAATTTCGGCGTGCTGCGAGCCCGGGGCATGCGTGTAGCCGCGCGCCACGATTTCGCCCTCTTTGACAATCACACAGCCCACGGCCGGATTCGGCGGAGCAATATAGCGGCCCTTGCGCGCCTCTTCGAGAGCGGCGCGCATGAAGTACTCGTCGCGGTTGTCCGTCATTTGCGTTTTCCGTTTCCTTGTGCTCAGAGGTCTCGCATCAGGCGCCGGAACGCCTCGGGATCTTCAACGTTGTAGTAGACGCTCGCAAAGCGCACGTAGGCCACCGTGTCAAGGCGCTTGAGCTCCTCGAGCACAAATTCACCCACGCGCGAGCTCTTCACTTCGCGCTCGCCGAGACCGCGCAGGCGCTGCTCGATCAACGTGATCGCCTCTTCGATCTGCTCGTCGGTCACCGGGCGCTTTCTCAACGCAAGCCGCATCGAGGCGCGGACTTTGTTGCGGTCGTACTCGCGGCGCACGCCGGTGCGCTTGAGAATGGCCGGCATGTTGATTTCAACGCGCTCGAAAGTCGTAAAGCGCTTGCCGCACTGGCTGCACTGGCGGCGGCGTCGGATGGAAAAGCCGTCTTCGCTTGCGCGGGAGTCGACGACTGCCGTGTCTTTGGATTTACAGAACGGACAACGCATGAATTGCTCCTACTGTTCGCCTGGCGGCTTAGGGCCTGTAGACCGGGAAAAGCGCCGTGAGCTGATCGACCTCCTTGCGCACGCGCTCGAGCACGGCGGCGTCTTCGGGGGCTTCGAGAAGGTCGGCGATGAGGTTGCCGACCTTGCGGGTCTCCTCCTCCTTGAAGCCGCGCGTGGTCATGGCGGGCGTCCCCAGACGTATGCCGGAGGTCACAAACGGCGTCTGCGGGTCGTTGTGAATGGCATTCTTGTTGACCGTGATGTGCGCGGCTCCGAGAAGCGCCTCGGCGGCCTTGCCGGTGAGGTTCATCGGGCGCAGGTCCACGAGCATGACGTGGCTTTGCGTGCCGCCCGAGACGATGCGCAGGCCGCGCTCCTGCAGGGTCTTGGCAAGCACCTCGGCGTTTTTGAGCACCTGACGGCCGTATTCCTTGAATTCAGGCTTAAGCGCTTCGCCCAGAGCCACCGCCTTGCCCGCGATCACGTGCATGAGGGGGCCGCCCTGAATGCCCGGAAAGACCGCTGAATTGATCTTCTTTTCCAGATCCGGCCGGCAGAAGATGATGCCGCCGCGCGGGCCGCGCAGGCTCTTGTGGGTGGTCGTGGTGACGATGTCGGCGTAGCCGAAGGGGCTCGGATAGACGCCCGCGGCCACAAGCCCCGCGTAGTGCGCGATGTCGGCCATCAAGACGGCTCCCACGCTGTGGGCGATCTCAGCAAAGCGCTTGAAGTCGATGTGCAGCGAATAGGCCGAGGCGCCGGCGACGATCAGCTTGGGCTGGTGCTCCTTGGCCAAACGTTCGACTTCGTCGTAGTCAATCGCCTCATTGTCGTCGCGCACGCCGTAGCTCACCACCTTGAAGTAGCGGCCCGAGAAGTTCAGATGCATGCCGTGCGAGAGGTGGCCGCCGTCGGCCAGGCACATGCCCATCACGGTGTCGCCCGGATTCAAAAGACCGAAGAAGACCGCCTCATTTGCCTGGGCGCCCGAGTGCGGCTGCACGTTGACGGCCATCTCGACGCCGGCGGGTTCGCAAAAAAGCTTCTTGGCGCGGGCGATGGCGATGCGCTCGACTTCGTCGACATACTGGCAGCCGCCGTAGTAGCGCTTTCCGGGATAGCCCTCGGCGTACTTGTTCGTGAGAACACACCCCTGGGCCTGCATCACAGCCGGGCTCGTGTAGTTTTCACTGGCAATGAGCTCGATGTGCTGCTCCTGGCGGTCGGCTTCGGCCTGGATGTACTTCCAGACTTCTTCGTCGGTGACTGCGATGGTGTTGGAGTGGCGGAACATGTTCTGGGGCTCCTTGAAAAGCTGGGCGCGCTTGTTCGCCGGGGGCGCTTGCAAAAAGCACTCCCGGCGGCGCAATGGCTGAAAAATAAGTGCCGTTATTATCGCCCATGCCGGCGCGAAATTCGGCAAAACGCAACCCGAGGCGCCGGCGGGCTTTCCCTATCCGAACCAGTGTGCGCTGATGCCGAGCGCTTGAACGCGCGAGGCGATTTCAGCGAGCTTTTCGTCGGGGGCCTTTTTGAGGCCCGCAACGGGCGTATCGCGCGCAATCGTGTAGACGTCGACGCCTTCGGGCTTGATTTGCACAATGGCCTCCAGCCACGGATTGACAAAGTCGTCGGTCGTGTTGTCGACGCTTTGGCCCTCAAACTCGCCCTGCATGAACATCGTCTGGATGATGCAGCGCCCCTGGAAGGCCTTCATGCGCTCGATGACGTCATTAACGTCGTACGGGGTGTTGGGGCGGTTGACAAAGCGCACGTAGACGGCGTCAACGGCATCTAGCTTCAGGCACGGCCTGTCGATGAGCTTGACAGCCTCAAAGACGTCCTCGCGGTTGAGGTGCGTGGCGTTGGTCAATAGACAGATCTTTGCCTGCGGGCAGTACGCATCGCGCAGCGCGCGCGTGTCGCGCACGATGTCGAGAAACTGCGGGTGCGAGGTCGGCTCGCCGTTTCCCGCGTAGGTGATCGCGTCCGGCAGGTCGTCAGCGTCGCGCATCGCGGCAAGGCGCTTTTCGAGCGCCTCGCGCACCTCTTCGCGTGTGGGCATGCTGAGCCGGGGGCGGTGCGCGGCATTGAGCCCGCACTCGCAGTAGACGCAGTCAAAGCTGCAGAGCTTGCCGTCGACGGGCAGCAGGTTCACGCCGAGGCTTTTGCCGAGCCTGCGGCTTTTGACGGGCCCGAAGACGGGCCCCGGAAAAAGAATCGTGCTCATCAGTTCTCCACTGCGCTTGCCACAACGCCGTGCATGGCGGCCCACGTCCAGGGCGTCTGCAGCCACTCGAGCACCAGCTTTTCGTGCTCGTCGTCGATCACATCCATTTCGCGGGCCTTGCGCACCACCTTTTCAAAGGCGATCACGTCGTAGGTGTCAATGCCCTCCTGCTTGAAGAGCCGCTCGGTCTCGGGAATGCCGTAGTTGGTGATCGACATCACCTGCGTGACGCACGCGCCCTCCTGACGCAGGGCGCGGATGGCGTCGAGACAGCTCAGGCCCGTGGAGATGTGATCTTCCAAAAGCAGGATGCGCTGGCCGTCGACGCTGCCGCCCTCGATGCGGGAGTGGTTGCCGTAGGTCTTGGCCTTTTGGCGGACCATGATGGCGGGCAGTCCCAGGCGGTAGGCAAGCGCTGCGGCATGCATGGAGCCCGCGGCTTCGACGCCTGCAACCATGTCGAACTCAAGGTCGTACTCCTCGACGCGGCTTGCCATCGTCTCGACGATGTCGCGCCAGGCCTCGGGGTGCGAGAAAAGCTTGCGGTTGTCGACGTAGACCGGGGAAATGAGGCCCGACTTCAGGCGCATCGGCGCGTCGCCCAGAAATTCCACCGCTTGGGCGCGGATGAGGCGCTCGGCCATGATGTCTTCAGCAATGCTGCTGGTGTAGCTCGGCTTGAATTTCATCTCTCCCCTCCCCTTATTCCAGACCGAGGACCTTGCGGCCGTTGACGGTGGCGATGTTCACCAGCTGCTCAAAGTCGTCAAAGCGGCAGCCCGTGGCAAGCAACTGCAGCTCGTGCCACATGTCGCCTGCGCTCCAGGGCACCATGGCGTCGCACACGTTGTCGGTGCCAAGCGCCACCGTGACGCCAGCGGGAACAAGCTCGTCCACAGGCGTCATCGAGTTGTGCATCGGGCCGATCATTTCGGTGCGGGCGGTGTCGATCCAGGCGGTCGGGCAGCAGACCATCATGACGCCCGCCTCCTTTAAGAGACTGTAGAGGCGCTGGCGGTACATGCGCGAGTGTGCGCCGATGGAGATGCCGTGGATGGCCACCACGCGTCCGCGCATGTCGTGCTCAATAGCCTTGTGCGCGAGCATCTCGGTTTCGTATTCGCTTGAGAGGTTGAACTGGTCGACGTGCACGTGCACCATCTTGTTCTGGGCCTTGGCCGTGCCAAGCAGGATGTCAAAGGCCTCGGCCGCACGCCCGAAGTCGCGCTCGTCGCGCTTGGGCAGACCGCCGATGATGTCGACCATTTCCGAGCCGATGTCAAACCACTTACGCGCCTCGGGATCGATCACGCCCTTCAAGGTCTGGTTGGCAAACTTCACCGTGATCTGATCGGCGTAGTGCTCGCGCGCGCGGATGCCCGCCTTGATGGCCCTGTCCTGCGTCTGCGGGTCGATGTCGACGAACGTGGCGCAGGCCGTGCAGCCCTGGGAGATCATCAGCTCAAAGAACATCGAAAAGCGACGGTAGAAGTCCTCCTCCGTGGATTCGCTCTTCAAGCGGTCCAGGGCATCCCACTTCTGCTGCAGGGAGTGCGTGCGGCGCATTTCCAGAATTTCCGGCGAGAGCGTAAAGGCGCGGTCGGCGTGCGCATGCGTGTTCACCCAGCCGCCGGCCTTTTTGATTGCCGGCTCGATTATGTCGCGCACCGTTCGCGGCGCGTTTTCATCAAATGACATCAACAATTCTCCTTGCCAACGGGCTCAGGCCTGCCGCTGACGGCCGCGCGTGCTGCTGCGCGGCCTGCGGCCAGCAAATCTAAGCCAATTTACTTAGGAGCCGCGCCGCTGTCAACCGCTTGAAAGGTCGCTGCGGCGCAGACCCAAAATCCTTACGGGACGACGGTGAGTTCGATCTCCGGATCCTGCAGCGTGATGCGCGAAGCGATGCGCTTGCTCACCCAGGCCTTCTTCAAGCTCTTGTCGAGGATGAAGGCGCCGAGATCCGGGTGCTCGCGCATCTTCTGCACGGCTTTTTCGCTTCCCATCGCAAAAAGCGCCGTGCACCAGCCGTCGGCGCGTGCGCCGTCGCGGTCGATGATCGTGACGCTCGCGAGATCCGTCGCAACGGGCATGCCGGTCACAGCGCTCAGAATATGACCGTAGGTCTTGCCGTCCTTTTGCATTTTGCGCTCATAGGCGCCCGAGGTGATCACCGATTCGTCGGCGGCCTGCACGACCGCAAAAATCTCGCCGCGCTCCTTGTCGGGCCGCTGAATGCCGACATTCCAGTCGCGTCCTGCGGGGCTCTGCCCCAAAAGCGCCACATTGCCGCCCAAGTCAAGCACGACGTTGGTCGCGCCCGCCGCCTTGAGGTCGGCAATCAAAGCCGTGCCGATCCAGCCCTTGGCAATCGCGCCCAGGTCAATGCTCTGCCCCGCGTCAATCTTCATGCTGCAGCGGCCGTTTTCGTGCCGCGTTTGAATGCGGGTGTAGTCGACCTTTTGAAGGGCCTTGTCAATGTCGGCCCTTGCGGGCACCTTGTCGCCCCCGAAGCCGATTTTCCAGAGGTTGACGAGCGTGCCGATTGTGGGCTCAAACGCGCGGTCGGAGTCGCGGGCCACCGCCTTGGCCTTTTCCGTCAAATCGGCGATGCGGCAGTCCACAGCCACCCAGCTGCCCGCCTTTTCGTTCACGGCGTTGAGTTCGCCCTTGCGGTGCACGGTAAAAAGCGTTTCGTACTCCTCGAGCTTTTTCTCCAAAAGGGGCTCGAGCTTGTCGACGGCGGGCTGCGGGGCGATCAGGCGCGCCGAAATGAGCGTTCCCATGGCTAGCCCCCGGTAGCTCGCCTCATAGAGCTCAGCTTCTTCGGCGGCCTGAAGCGGCGCGGCAAGCACACATGAAAAAGCGGCCAGCAAGGCCGCCGCCCGACATTTTTGAAGCAAGGGCAAAAAAACAGACATCGCTGCAGTAAGAAAAAAGTCCCGTCGAAAAAATCAGCGACACTATAAACGTTTTGGCCTGGTTTTTGACTTGCCTGCGGCGGTTTTTGGCGCAAGCCGGGCGCCCAAAACCGCAGACGCAAAAAGACCCGGCGGGAACACTCCTGCCGGGCCTTCAGACGGGCTTTTCTAAACCGGTTACTTGGCGGCTTCAAGCGCCTTGTTCACGGCTTCGATGATTCCCTTGGAGGAATTGGAAGCACCCGTCACAGCGGTCACGCCCTCGGTGCCGTTCTTCTTGATAATTGCCTTGGACAACTTCTTCTGAGCAGCATTGAGCAGCATTTCCGTTTCGCCGTGCTTGAGCACCTTCACCGAGGTGATCTTGCCGCCGGAAACAACCACTTCGACCTGAATCTTGCTGGCGTTGCCGGTGCCTTCACCGGTGTACGTGCCGTCCTTGTAGGCGGCCTGGGCGCCTGCGCACAGCAGCGCAGCGGATGCAGCAACAATCAATTGCTTGATCATTGGTTTTTAACTCCTCTCTGAATGGATCTATTTATCTCGATCAGTGTGCCTTGGCATACGCAGCGGCGCTGTTGCCGGCGATACGGCCGAACACAATGATGTCGCACTGGGCGTTGCCGCCGAGACGGTTGCCGCCGTGCACGCCGCCGGTGACTTCACCAGCTGCGAAGTAGCCCGGGATCGCCTTGCCGTCGGTGTTGATCACTTCAGCCTTGGTATTGATCTTCACGCCGCCCATGGTGTGGTGAACAGCCGGGGTGACGAGAATAGCATAGTACGGACCCTTGTTGAGCGGACGTTCCATCTTGGTGCGGCCGCAGCAGCTGTCCTTGCCGGCAGCCTGGTCCTTGGCGTACTGAGCCATCGTGGCCTTCAGAGCATCGGCGGGAACGCCCATGTTCTTGGCCACTTCGTCAAGCGTCTTGCCCTGGATGACCATGCCGGGCTGCTTGATGTAGCCTTCGATCGCCTTCAGGGACTTGCGCACGTCGTCGTCAAAGAACATGTAGGCATGACCAGTGGTCTGCTTGAGGATGTCGGCCGAAACGGCGTCACGCGTGCCGAGCTCGTCGCAGAAGCGCTTGCCTTCCTTGTTGATCAGCACAGCGCCGTTGCCGCGCACGGCTTCGGTCACCATCACGCCGTTCGTTTCAACCACGGTCGGGTGGGTCTGAATCTGGTCCATGTCGACGAAGGCGGCATGCACCTTTTCAGACAGCAGCAGGCCGTCGCCCGTGGCGCCCGGATGGTTGGTCGTGGCAAAGCCCTTCAGACGCGGAATGATCTTGGCGACCATGGCGTTGTTGCCGGCAAAGCCGCCGGCGGCGTTCACAACCGCCTTGGAGTCGATTTCATAGACCTTGCCGTCTTCGTCCTTCACCTTGACGCCGGCCACAGCGCCGTTCTTCACGACGAGGTCAACAACCTGGCTGTCGGTGCGCAGATCGATCTTGCGGGCCTGAACGGCGTTGTAGAGGGTTTTCACGACTTCAGGACCGACCGGGGCGCCGCCCGTGGGACGGTGGCAGCGCTTGTTGGTGGCGCCGCCCATGAAGCCGACGTCATTGAAGTCGCCGCCGAGCTTGATCAGCCACTGCACGGCGCTGTTGGAGTTCACGCAAAGGACCTTCACGAGTTCGGGATTGTTGCGGTTGTGGCCGCCCTTCATCGTGTCCTTGTACATCTGTTCGATGCTGTCCTTGATGCCGAGCTTGGCCTGCTGGGGCGTTTCAGCAGCGTTGATGCCGCCGGTGGCGCGGATGGTGTTGCCGCCGGGCATGGGCATCTTTTCAAGAATCACAACCTTCTTGATGCCGTCGTCGTGAGCCTGCACGGCGGCAGCCATGCCGGCGCCGCCGGCGCCGATCACAACGATGTCGGCCTGCTCAGCGGCATTTGCCATGCCGAAGGCAGCTGCAACAGCGGCGGCCACAATAATCTTCTTCATCTATTGTCTCCCCAATATTGCGATGCCGGCGCTTGATCACGCCGGTCTGTGGATGAAAACTGCAGCTGCGGCCCGCCGGCCGGCAGAAGGCGCACAACGAACCCCTGGCCGCCTTGCAGGACGCAATCAGCTCCGGCCATTATATGGCGGCGCTTGAGGCGAAAAACAAGCTTTCAATTGCAATTGACGGACACAAAATCCGTCTCTTTTGACGCACTTCAAAACTGATGAGAAGCATTTACAGAAGCGGCGATGCAGCTGCCGGAAAACAATGCTTCTCGTCGTCGAATTCGCCTGCGCGATACAGCTTTTCGAGATTGTTTCCGGTCCGGATCTCCCGCTGCGTTCTGTCAGCAAACGACATGAGGCCGCCGCTCATCTCAAAGCAGCAATCAGCCCTGGTTAAACGATGATCCAGCAGGCTCGTGTTGTGCGTCGTCAGCACAGCCTGCGTCTTGAGCCCTCTCAAAAGCAGGAAGATGTCCTGCGCCGCCTTTCGGTGGAGGAAAGCGTCGAAGTCGTCGACAAAAATAAAGCTCGCATCGGCAAACGCCTGCCTGCAGCAAAACAAAGCGGCCATTGCGCAGACGCCGCTCGAGGCGGTGTCGAAAAAGGGCAGCTCACCGGCGTGCCTGCTGCAAATGCGCAGCGAACCGTCCTGCACCTTCCTGACTTCAAGCGCGTCAGCAACACCGTACCGCCGGAGAAAACCTTCCAGTTCGTTGACCAGACCGTGGTCGACGACAAACTGCTCGACGCTGTCGGCCTGCAAAGAAAAACCGGCACAAGGAGCGCCGCCGTCGCAGGGCCGCACCCAGAGCATGCGGCCGGCAAATTTCACCAGCCTTGCCATCGGGGAGTTCTTCTTCACACCGCCCTCGACGGCATGCCGCAGGAAAGAAGCCTGGACGCCGCCGGCATTGGCCGCCGCAAGCCTCCATTTGCCGGGATTCGGGAATTCCGAAAGCCCCCTTGCAGCGTCCCAGGCAAACACAAGTGCATCGTTGACATAGAGCGCTTCTGCGGCAAGCTTCGTGCAGGCGGTCTTGGCATATTCGTACCGGACGATGTCGCCTCCCAGCTTGAAGGTGTAGGAAAACTCCGCCGGCCTCTCAGGATTGTCGGCGTTCAGGTAGTAACGGCAGGCGCGCGGCAAAGCCGGCATGTCAAAGAGGTGCCAGGCGATGTCAAAGAGCGCAAGACCGAGATTGCTTTTGCCGGAGGCGTTCGGGCCGTAAACCAAAACCGTCTTAAGCGCTTTGCCGTCCTTTGTAAGGCACTCCTTGTTGATGGCGTAGTCGCGGACGCGTTGAAAATCCAGCGCGAGGCTCTTGAATTGCTTGAAATTTTTGACGGAGAAATGAAGCAGCATGGAAAGGCGTCTCTCGCGAGGTGAAAACAAATCAGCTGTAAAAATTTTACAGAACAATCCGTAAAACTTTTACAGCAAACCATCCTTCCCTTGCAAACAGGCATTCAAAAAGCCGCCCTTCTGAGCATGCAGTCGGCCGGCTTTGTGCGGGAATCAGATCGGGCGGGCTTTTTATTTCGCCTTCTTACCCCAGCTGTCTCTCAAGCCCACGGCGAGGTTGAGCACCGGATGCTCGGGGCTGTGATCCTTGATGTCGGTCACAAAGTACCCGATGCGCTCAAACTGGTAGCGGGTCTCCGCCGGCGCCTGCGCCACATTGGGCTCAACAAAGCCCTGGCTCACGAACTTGCTGTCGCGGTTGAGCACCGTGAGGAAGTCCTCCTCGGCGTCGGGCTGCGGCACGGTAAAGAGCCTGTCATACATGCGGAATTCCGCAGGCACCGCCGTTGCGGCGTCAAGCCAGTGGATGGCGGCCTTGGTCTTCACGGAATCCGCCCCTGCGGTGCCGCTCTTTGTTTCCGGCAGATACTGCGCGTGCACGCACACCACCTTGCCCTCGGCGTTCTTTTCAAAGGAGGTCGGCACGATCACGTAGCTGTTTCTCAGACGCACGGGCTTGGCGGGCGAGCCGTCGGCGGGAATCGTCAGACGGCGGTAGCCCTTCGGGGGCACCTCGGCGAAGTCGTCCTCTTCAATCCAAAGCTCGCGGCTCATCGTCACCGTGCGCGTGCCCATTTCCGAGCGCTGCGGGTGGTTCGGGGCCACGAGCTCTTCGCTTGCGCCCTCGGGATAGTTGTCGATCACGAGCTTCAAGGGATGCACGACGCCCGCACGGCGCTCGGCCGTGCCTTCGAGATCCTCGCGCAACGCCTGCTCGAGCACGCTGTAGTCGATCCAGCCGCCGGCGATGCGGCTCACGCCGCAGTTTTCCACAAACTTGTGCAGGGCCGCCGCCGTGTAGCCGCGCCGGCGCAGGCCGACCAGCGTGGGCATGCGGGGATCATCCCAGCCGTCGACGAGCCCCTGCTGCACCAGGGCGATGAGCTTGCGCTTGGAGAGCACGACGTAGGTGAGGCTCAAGCGGTTGAACTCGTACTGGTGCGAAAGCAGGAAAAAGTTCTTGCGCACAACCGAAAGTGCGCTCTGCAAAAGCGGCGTGAAGTGATCGGTCTGGGTGGTGAGCAGCGCAAAGAAGCTTCTCGCCTCGGGACTTTCGAGCATCTCGGGGCCGTCGGATGCGGCCCACCGGCCGAAGATTTCGCGCATGGCGGCTTCAGGTTCGCTCTGTCCGAGCTTGTCGGCTGCGTGATAGGCCGCGCGCGCAAAGGCAAGCGCCCGGTCGTCCCTGCCTGCGGCCATGTCGGCGAGGATTTTCTTTGCCTCCTCGTACTGCGGCGTGCGCAGCACCGGCACGATGCGCTCAAGCGCCCAGTCGTAGAAGGCGCGCTGATCGTCAAACTCAAGCGTGCAGATCGAGTGCGTGATGTTTTCCAGCGAATCCTCAATCGGGTGCGCAAACGTGTACATCGGATAGATGCACCACTTGCTGCCCGTGGACTGGTGCTCGGCAAAGCGGATGCGGTAGATCGCCGGGTCGCGCAGATTGATGTTGGGCGAGGCCATGTCGATCTTGGCGCGCAGCACCATCGAGCCCTCGGGGTGCTTGCCGTCGCGCATCTCGCGGAAGATGCGCAGGTTTTCCTCGGGACTGCGGCCGCGGTAGGGCGAGTCCTTGCCCGGCTCGAAAAGCGTGCCGCGGTTGGCGCGCATCTCGTCGGCGCTCTGCTCGTCGACGTAGGCGTAGCCGGTCTTGATCAGATGCTCGGCGAACTGATACATCCAGTCGAAGTAGTTGGAGGCGTAGTAGAGGTTGTCCTCGCCGTGCTGCTTCCAGTCAAAGCCCATCCAGCGCACGCTCTCCTTGATGGCGTCGACATACTCCTGGTCTTCCTTGACAGGGTTGGTGTCGTCAAAGCGCATGTGGCAGACGCCGTTGTAGTCGGCGGCCAGCCCGAAATTCAGGCAGATGCTCTTGGCATGACCGATGTGCAGGTAGCCGTTGGGCTCCGGAGGAAAACGCGTGCGGATCTTCGCCCAGTCGGGGGCGCCTTGCTCGAGCTGCTCGGAATACGGGGCGGGATGACCGCACCAGTAGCGCGGCAGGTTGTTGCCCTCTTTGAGATCGCTCTCGATGATCTGGCGGATGAAGTTGGTCGGACGGGCGGCGCCCGCTTCGATGTCGTCGTTTTCTTTTTCAGTCATGTTGTTGTGAATGATCAAGCCTTGCGCGCTCAAGAAGTTGAGACCGGAAAGCGCAGGCTAATTTGATGATTTTAGCGGCTACACAAACGGGAGAAAACCGTTCACCCAGGCCACATAAAGCGCCGTGGCGGCAAATATTGACACCAGGGGATTTTTGAAAAACCACTGCAGGCCGAAGGCCGCGGCAATGCAGACAACCTCCGGTGTCGGGGCGGCATGCCGCGCCACGGACGCGTCAACGGCCGCATGCACGGTTAAAAGCACCATGATCGCCAGCGGGAGGAAATCGCCGAGATTGCGCACCCAGCGCTGCTTTTGCAGCCACTTGCTCGCGGCAAAGGGCAGCGCCCGCTCGGCAAAGGTGACGGCGGCCATGGTGATGAAAACGAGCATCAGATATCCGAAATCCATCGCCTATGCCTCCGTTTCCTTCAATGGCGCCTTGCCGCCCTGCCGGTCGCGCCGCATGCCCCAGAAAAGCCCCGCCGCAGCGCAGAAGGCAATCGAGACGGCCAGCGCGTTTTCCGGCACCGCCAAGCGCGCCGCCGCGTAGCTTGCCAGAGCCGCCCAAAGCGACAGCGCGGTCTTGCGGTTTCGCCACTGCTCGGCGGTGAGCATGGCAAAAAGGCTGGTGAGCACAAAGTCCAGCCCCGAGAGCCCGATCGTGACGTTGGCGCCCGCCACCGCACCGATCAACCCGCCCAGAATCCACCAGAGGTGGTTGAAAAAGCACACCAGGAGCATCCGCGCCAAGGGCGTTCCCACGGGCATGATTGAAAGCAGCGAATAGGTTTCGTCGGTGAGCGTATAGGCGATATACCAGCGGGCAAGCCCCTTTGAGGGGACTTTCTGCAGCAACGAGACGCCGTAGAAGATGTGGCGCAGGTTGATCACCAGCGTGGCAAAGGCAATCGCCGGAATCGAGGCGCCGGCCGCCACCATCGGCACCATCATGTACTGCGAGGCGCCGCCGTAGACGATAATCGAGCAAAGCGGCGCCATCCAGGCGCTTGCGCCCGCCTGCACAAATAAAAAACCAAAAACGAAGCCGAGCGGCAGATAGCCCATCATCACCGGGATCGAGTCCCTGAAGGCCACCGCAGCCTGGCTTCGCAAGCCGACGATTGAAGTCATAAAACAAAAAGCGGCAGGGCGGCGCACCGGCCTTCCTGCCCGTGAAGCGAAAAAATGAATGTGTTCTGAGAGCGCGCTCTTTACGCGGGGGCCACCCAGTGGCCGGACTTGCCGCCCGACTTCTCCAAAAGACGCACGCCGGTGATTTCCATGAAGCGGTCCACGGCCTTGCACATGTCGTAGATGGTCAAAAGTCCCACCTCCACCGCGGTGAGCGCCTCCATTTCCACCCCCGTCTGGCCGCGCGTTTCGCACACGGCGATGCAGCGCACTTCGCTAGCCTCGGCGTTGAGCTCAAAGTCCACCGCCACGCGTGTGAGCGCAATCGGGTGGCAGAGCGGAATCAGCTCGGCCGTCTTTTTGCTTGCCATGATGGCCGCCACGCGTGCAATACCGATCACGTCGCCCTTTTTGGCCGTGCCCTGCGCAATCATCGCAAAGGTTTCGGGCTTCATGCGGATCGTGCCCTGTGCGCGCGCCACGCGGTGCGTCTCGTCCTTGCCGCCGACGTCGACCATGTGCGCATTGCCGGCTTGATCAAAATGGGTTAATCCTGACATTTTTCGTAGCAACTCTTGCGTTTTGGATGGCTCGCGCAGCGCTTCGTGCGCCCGCAGCCCGCTATGATACCCAAGTCCGCCGCCGGATTTGCATTTTTAAATTTTGGGGCTTGCGCCTGCGCGGCCCCGCCACTGAAGCTTTTTTTCGTGCGTTTTTTCAAACCCCTCACCGTGTTTGCCGTCAGCCTGGCGCTGCTCATGCCGCCAGCGCTGGTGCGCGCGCAGCTCACGGGCGGCGTGGGCGAATTCAATCTGCCGAGTTTGGGCAACGTTGCGGGCGCCGATCTCACGGTGCTCGAAGAGCGGGATCTGGGCGAGCAGCTGATGCGCCGCGTGCGCGCCGACCGCTCCTTCATGTCGGATCCGGAGATCACCGACTATCTGAACCGCCTGGGCTACCGGCTGGTGGCCGCAGGCAGCCCCTCGCCCTACGACTTTCTCTTTTTCCCGATCCGCGACCGCACGCTCAACGCCTTTGCGCTGCCCGGCGGCTTCATCGCCGTGCACTCGGGGCTACTGGTGGCCGCGCAGACCGAAAGCGAGCTGGCCGGCGTGATCGGCCACGAAGTCGGCCACGTCACGCAGCGCCACATCGCCCGCATGATTGAGTCGAGCAAGGGGTCGCTTGCGATGACGATCGGCTCGATTCTGGTGGCCATTCTGGCTGCGCGCGCAGGCGGCAGCTCCGGCGGCGACGCCGCCATGGGCGTGATGATGGGCACGCAGGCCGCGATGCTCTCCAAGCAGCTCGGCTACTCGCGCGACGCCGAACGCGAAGCCGACCGCGTGGGGCTCACCACGCTCAAAAACGCGGGCTTTGATCCGCACGGCATGGAAAACTTCTTTGAGCGGCTGCAGAAAAACACCCGCTGGTACGAAACAACGAGCACGGCCTACATCTCGACCCACCCGCTCACCTCCGAGCGCATCAGCGACATGCAAAACCGCACCCGCAGCATGCCCGCCGTCAAGCACCGCGACAGTCTCGACTTCTTTCTTGTAAAGGCCCGCGCCCGCGTGCTGCAGGAGACGACCTACGACGGGTGGCTCAAAGTCTCCAAGAGCTTTGAAAACGAGCTCGGGCACAAGCCCACGGGCTACAGCCTTGCGGCGGCCCAATACGGCCTGTCGGTCGCCTACAGCCAGATGAATGAAAAGGAGAAGGCGCTTGCCGCCATCCGTGCGGCCAAAGCCGCCGTGAAGGAAAAAAACGTCATTCTGGATAAACAGCTCTCGGACCTCACCTATCAGGCGGCCAAAACCGACGCCGAAAAGGCTAAGGCGCTGGAAATCGCCCGCCAGACAAGCGACAAGTACCCGTACTCGGGGCTTGCTGCGAGCAACTACGTGGAGCTTCTCTATCAGAGCGGCCGGCATGCCGAGCTCATCAAATTTTTAAGAAACCAGCAGGCGCTCTCGCGCAGCAACCCCGACTACTACATGTTCCTTGCGCGAAGCTATGAAGCGCTCGGTCAGAAGTCGCTTTCCTACGCCGCCACGGGCGACATGTATGCGTTGATGGGCAACCCGCGCGCTGCGGTCTATCAGTTCGAGCTCGCGCAAAAGGCCAACGACGCCGACTTCTACGTGATGAGCGAAATCGACGCCAAGCTGCGCGACAACCGCCAGAAGGTGCTCGATCAACAGAAGAAATAAGGCGGCGCGGCCGTCTGAAAGTCGGCTTTTTGCCGTATGCCAATCGGTGCGGCGCTGTGCGAAAATACGCCCAACGCTTCTTCCGCTGTGCACGGCGGATGTTTTTGTGCGCTCCGGATTTTTGCGCATCCCTCTTTTTCCGGCCGCTTCCGGCCACGATGCGCAGCCCCTTTTATTGACAGCAATTCGCGACTGAACAAACACAATCACTATGGCTATTGAAGATTATCTGAACGTTGCCGAATCCACCGATCAAGTCATTGAAACCGATGCGGTGATCGTCGGCGCCGGTCCCGTGGGACTTTTTCAGGTGTTCGAGCTCGGCCTGCTCGAAATCAAGGCTCACGTCGTCGACTCCCTGAAAAACGTCGGCGGGCAGTGCATGGAGCTTTATCCGACCAAGCCCATCTACGACATCCCGGCCGAGCCCGTGTACTCGTCCGACGAACTCACCGAGAACCTGTTAAAGCAGATCCATCCGTTCAACCCCGTCTTTCACCTCGGCGAAGAAGTCAATGTGGTGAAAAAGCGCGAGGACGGCCTCTTTGACGTCGCCACCGACAAGGGCACGAAGTTCCTCTGCAAGGTGGTGATCATCGCCGCCGGCGTGGGCTCCTTCCAGGCCCGTCCGCTGCGCGTTCCCGGCATCGAGAAGTTTGAGGGCACGCAGCTGCACTACCGCGTGCGCGACCCGGAAATGTTTGCCGGCAAGAACGTCGTGATCTGCGGCGGCGGCGACTCGGCGCTTGACTGGACGCTCAACCTCGTCGGCAAGGCCGAAAGCGTTGTGCTGCTGCACCGCCGCGACGGGTTCCGTGCGGCCGCCGCCTCGGTGGCCCGCATGCGCGAGCTGTGCGAGAACTGGGAGATGCAGTTTGAAGTGGGCCAGGTGACCGGCTTTGAAGAAAAGGACGGACGCCTCACCGAAATCCGCGTCACGGGCGGCGACGGCGTCGTGCGCCGCATGCCGCTTGACCATCTGCTCGTCTTCTTCGGCCTGCAGCCCAAGATCGGTCCTATCGCCGACTGGGGCCTGCACCTTGAGCGCAAGCAGATTGTGGTCGACACCGAAAAATTCGAAAGCTCCATTCCGGGCATCTTCGCCGTGGGCGACATCAACACCTACCCGGGGAAGAAAAAGCTCATCCTCTCGGGCTTTCATGAGTGTGCGCTGGCCGCCTTCGGCGCCTCGAAGTACGTCTTCCCGGAAAAGAAGATCTTCCTGCAGTACACGACCACGAGTCCGAAGCTGCACAAGGTGCTCGGCGTGGAAACGCCCACGTTTGACGACTAACCGTCAGACACCGGCATAAAAAGGCTTGCGGCCTCCTTCGATTTTCCCCGAAGGAGGCCTTTTGCTTTTCAAAGAAGCCTTCCTTGAAGCGGCCTTGCTACACTGAGGGCCAATTCCAACCATCGCAAACATCCATGAAGAAGTTCGAGCGCGTTGCCGTCATTGCCAAGCCTCAGGGAGCCATCTCCCGCTATGTGAGCGACCTCGTTTCGCTCATCGAGCAGTCGGGCTGCTCGGTCATTCTCGATGAGTGCGCTGCGGGGCACCTAGCCCAAAGCGGCTCCTACGAGTCGGGCCCCGCAGGCGAAATCGTCGCCCGCTGCGACGCGGCGGTGGCCATCGGCGGCGACGGCACGATGCTTGGCGCGGCGCGCGCCACCGCGGGCCTTGAGGTGCCCGTGATCGGCATCAACGCCGGACGCCTGGGCTTTATCACCGACATCGTTCTCGAAGACATGCACCGGCTGCTGCCAGCGATGCTGCAGGGGCAGTACGTCGCCGACCGCAGGCGGCTGCTGGAAGGCTCGGTATGGCGCGAAAACGAGCTCCTTTTTGAAGGGCTTGCCGTCAACGACATCGGCATCAGCCACGGCCGCGCGCTCGGCATGGTCGAGTACACGGTCTACGTCGACGGCCTGCAGATGGCCGTGCAGCGCGCCGACGGCGTGCTGGTGAGCACGGCGACGGGCTCAACGGCCTACGCGATGGCCGCCGGCGGCCCCATCATGCACCCGTCGGTTTCCAGCATGCTGCTTGTGCCGGTGGCACCCCACACGCTCTCCAACCGCCCAATCGTTCTGGGCTCGCACACGAGCATCGACATCGAGGTGAACGAAACCCGCAGCGCGGTCGCAAGCTTTGACGCGCAGGTGTTGATCGACGTGCAGGCCGGAGACGTTTTGCGTGTGCGTGTGAGCGACAAATCCTTCACGATGCTGCACCCGGTGGGCTACAACCACTTCGACCTGCTTCGCCGCAAGCTCAAGTGGAACTACCTGCCGCAGGCCGAGCGGCCGATTCATACGCCGCTGCAAAATCAAACGACGCCGCTGCAGACGCCGCATCCCTTTGCGGGCACAAAACGGTGAGGCGCCCGGCGCCCTGTGCCGATACAATCTGCGCACCGCCGCGGCTTACTTTTTTCGGATGCAAAACGCCCTATGCTCGAGCTTCTCACTCTGAAAGACTTTGTGATCGTCCCCTCGCTCATCGTGGAGGCGGGCGCGGGGCTCACGTGTCTTACCGGTGAAACGGGCGCGGGCAAGTCCATTTTGATTGATGCGCTTGAGCTCGTGCTGGGCGCCAGAAGCGACACGGGCCTTATCCGCGAAGGCGCGCAGCGCACCGAGGTGTGCGCCGAATTCAGCGTCACGCCGCGGGTGCGCAAATGGCTTGCCGGCGCGGGGCTCGATGAATCCGACACCGTCATTTTGCGCCGTACGGTCGACATCAAGGGCCGCTCGAGGGCCTGGATCAACGCAACGCCCGTGACCGTCGCCCAGATCCGCGAGCTCGGCGAGCGGCTTGTCGACATCCACGGGCAGCACGCCCACCAGTCGCTTTTAAAAACCGCCTACCAGCTGCAGCTGGTCGACGGGTTCGGCGCCACACAGCCCCTGCGCCTTTCCGTGCGTGAAGCCTGGCTGCAGTGGCAGGAGCGGCTGCGTCTTCTGCATCAGGCCACGCAGGACACCGAGCGGCTGCAGGCTGAGGCCGAGCGTCTCGGCTGGATCAATGAACTCTTTGAAGAGCTCGACCCCAAGGAGGGCGAATGGGAGGAGCTTTCGCGCGAGCACAGCCTGCTTTCCAACGGCGCTGAAATCGTCGGGCACATCCGCTCGGCTGCCGAAGCTTTAAGCGAGTCCGAGGCCTCGGCCGTGAGCCTTGCGATGAAGGCCCAATCCGATCTTGCCGCAGCCGCCCGCTTTGACGAGACGCTGGCGCAGTACGGCGAGTCGCTCTCGGAGGCCGCCGCCATTTTGGAGGACGTCTCGCGCGACATCTCGCACCACCTCGACAAGTTCAACGTCGACGAGTCGCGCTTTGCCGAAATCGACGAGCGGCTTTCGATGTACTGGCGGCTTTCCAAGAAGCTGCACCGCGCCCCCGAGGAGCTTTGCAGCTACCGCGAGGAGATCCGCGCGCGGCTCGAGGAGCTCGCGGAAAACGCCGACATCGAGGCGCTGCAGGAATGCGAAGCGCAGGCAAAGGAAGTCTTTTTAAAGCGTGCGGCGTCGCTTACGCAGGCGCGCACGAAGGCCGCGGGCGAATTGTCGGCCGCCGTCACCGCCGAAATGCAAAAGCTCTCGATGACGGGCGGCAGGCTCGAGATCCGGCTGCCTGCGTGCGAGGCGTGGGCGGGCGGCCTCGAGCGCTGTGAATTTCTCGTTTCAGGCCACGCCGGCGCCACGCCGCGGCCGCTCACGAAGGTGGCTTCCGGGGGCGAACTCGCCCGCATTTCGCTAGCCATTGCCGTCATCACCGCGCAGATCACGCCCGTGCCCACCCTCATTTTCGACGAAGTCGACAGCGGCATCGGCGGCGCGGTTGCCGAAGTCGTGGGGCGGCTGCTGCGCAAGCTCGGCGCAACGCGCCAGGTGCTCTGCGTGACGCACCTGCCGCAGGTGGCCGCCTGCGCCCACAACCAGTGGCTCGTGCAAAAGCACACCGAAAACGGCGTCACGACAAGTTCGCTGCGGCCCCTGACAAGAGAGGAGCGCATCCGCGAAATCGCCCGCATGGCGGGCGGCCTGCAGATCACCGACGCCACCCTTCAGGCCGCGCAAGAACTCATTGAAAGCGCCGCGCGCGAAGACAATCTCGACGTTTCCAAAAACACCGGAAAGTGACAAAACCACCCCGTTTTGTCGCTGGTTTTTAAAGGCCCGTTTCGCGAAAATTTTCCCCGATGCATCAAGCCGCTTGCGCGTGCCGCGGGCTTTGCCCCGTCGTCGTGCACAACGGTTTGAACGAGCGCTTTTTGACAAAAACAGCTACGGGAAAAATCATGAAGCAAAGAACAATCGGGCCGCTTTCCGTGTCGGAAATCGGCGTGGGATGCATGGGCTTTTCGCACGGCTACGGCAAGGTGCCGGCAGCCGAGGAAAGCATCAACGCAATGCGCAAGGCCTATGAAACAGGCTGCACCTTCTTTGATACGGCCGAGGTCTATGGCGACGTGCTCTACTGGCCGGGCCACAACGAGGAGCTTGTCGGGCGCGCCCTAAAGCCCTTCCGGCAGGATGTGGCGCTTGCCACGAAGCTGCATCTGGGGCCGGCGGAACTTGCCGACGGCACCACCGTCGAAGCGGCCGTGCGCCGGCATTTGGAAGCCTCCATAAAGCGGCTTGACACGGACTACGTCGACCTCTACTACCTGCACCGCATCAACGAACAAGTGCCGTTTGAAGACGTCGCCGCGGCCATGGGAAAGCTCATCGCCGAAGGCAAAATCCGCGCCTGAGGCATGTCGCAGGTCGACGTCGATACGCTCGCAGCGGCTCACGCCGTCACGCCCGTTGCCGCCTTGCAAAACATCTACTCGATGGTCGAGCGCGATTCGGAAAAATCCGTGATCCCGTTTTGTCTGACGCACAACATCGCGCTCGTGGCGTTTTCGCCGATAGCCAGCGGACTGCTTTCGGGCAAGATCACGACGCAGACCGAATTTGAAGCCGTCGACGACGTGCGCAAATTCGTGCCGCAACTCACAAAGGAAAACATCGCCGGCAATCAGCCGCTGCTTGACGTCGTCAGCGACTTCGCACAGCGCAAGCACGCCACCATGGCGCAGATTTCGCTTGCCTGGATGTTGAAGAAGTATCCCAACGTCGTGCCGATTCCGGGCTCAAAGCGCCTGGAGCGCATCCTGGAGAATCTGGCCGCTAGCGACGTGGAATTCTCCGACGCCGAGTTCGAAGAGCTGCAAAAGCGCCTGGACGCCTGCACGGTCTACGGCAATCGCGGCTGCGTCGAGACCGAGCAAACGAGCTTTGGCAACAACTGGAAAAAGGCGCAGCAGTAGGTTTTCGTCCGCGCCGGCGATGGTCTGCAGACGGCGGACGTCCGTGCGCGGCGGACAAAATTTTGGCGGGCAAGGGCCGGCGCCCTCCCCGCCTCCGGTCGGGGCGGCCTCTTTTCAAAGGAGCCGCCCTTTTTCCTTGATTAGTCGTTGACCACCTTCACCGAGGGCATGATCTGGCTCATGTCCTTGGCGGTGCGCGCGACATAGGCTGCAGCGCGCAGGGCGATCTGACGGTAGATACCCGCCACTTCGCCGTCGGGCTCGGCCGCAACGGTGGGCAGCCCCGAGTCGGCCTGCTCGCGGATCTTGGAGTCTAGCGGCAGCTGGCCCAGAACCGGCACGTGATACTGCTCGCTCATGCGCTTGGCGCCGCCTTCGCCGAAGATGTGCTCGAGGTGGCCGCACTTCGGGCAGCGGAAAAGCGCCATGTTCTCGACAATGCCGAGCACCGGCACCGACACCTTCTCAAACATGCGCAGACCCTTGCGGGCATCCAAAAGCGCGATGTCCTGGGGCGTGGTCACCACCACGGCGCCGGTCACCGGCACCGACTGCGAAAGCGTGAGCTGCACGTCGCCCGTTCCCGGGGGCATGTCGATCACAAGGTAGTCCAGGTTGTCCCATGCCGTCTGGGTGAGAAGCTGCGTAAGAGCCTGCGCCACGAGCGGGCCGCGCCAGATCATCGGCTCCTCGGGATCAATCATGAAGCCCACGGAGTTGATCTGCAGTCCGAGGCTTTCAATCGGATCCATGTTGACGCCGTCGCTGCTCACGGGCTGCCCCTTGGCGCCCAGCATCGTGGGCTGCGAGGGGCCGTAGATGTCGGCGTCGAGCATGCCCACGCGGGCGCCTTCGGCGGCAAGCGCGAGCGCAAAGTTGGCGGCCACCGTCGACTTGCCCACGCCGCCCTTGCCGGAGCTGATGGCGATGATGTTTTTGACGCCAGCCATCGTCTTGAGGGTGCGCTGCACGCGGTGGGCGATGATGTCGCCCGAGACCGTGACAAGCGCCGAGCCGGCGCCGGCCTCCAGAAGCGCCTTCTTGACGCGGGCGGCAAGCTCCCCGGCCGTGCTCTTGACCGGATAGCCGGGGCAGACGGTGAGCGCCACCGCGTCGCCGTCGACCACGACGTTCTTGATTGCCTTGAATTCCGAAAGGGGAAGGTTGAGCACAGGGTCGGGAACCGCACCTGCAATCTCTTGCACTTGTTCTTTTGTGAGCATGGGGTCTGATTTTCTTAAATTGCCGCAAGGGATGCGGAAAAAATTCGTGTCGCAGCCGCCTGAAAAGATTTCCCGGCCGGCCGGAATCTGCAGTTTACAGAGAAAAAACCTACTAATCTAGTCGGTTTTTCCAAACGGGCTGTCTCACAGACCCAGCTGTGAGACGGCGGGATTTTTTGAAAACGCCAAGAAGCCCTGTCAATACAGGGATAAACAGGTGTTGGATTCCAAAAGATGCCGCAAAAAGAACGGACTGCTGCGCTCCGCCGCTTCTCAAACGGGCAATCCATCACATGAGAACAAGCCAAGGGATTCGCACAGAGGCTGACGCATGATGCTGAGGCTCTTCGCAAAAGCAGCGCCTGCCGGCCGGCGGTAAAATGAGCGGTTGCGCTGCAGGACAGAGCCTGCGGCCTTCCTTTTGACTCTTATTTCCACCAAAGCAATGAGCAACGCCAAGCGCAATATTTTTGTGACCACCGCCCTGCCGTATGCAAACGGCGCCTTTCACTTCGGACACATCCTGGAGTACGTCCAGGCCGACATCTGGGTGCGCCACGAACGAATGTGCGGCAACAACGTGCACTTCGTCTGCGCTGACGACGCTCACGGCGCGCCGATCATGATCGCCGCCCACAAGCAGGGCATCACCCCGCAGGAATTTGTGGCAAAGATCTCCGCCGGCCGCCAGCAGTACCTCGACAACTTCTTCATTCAGTTCGATCACTGGCACTGCACGGAAAGCCCGGAAAACACCGAGCTCTCCCAGGACATCTATCTGCGCTTGAAGGATGCCGGCCTGATCTACACCACCGACATCGAGCAGTTCTACGACGAGGAAGCCGGCATGTTCCTTGCCGACCGCTTCATCAAGGGCACCTGCCCGAAGTGCGGCGCCCCGGATCAGTACGGCGACGCCTGCGAAAAGTGCAGCTCGGTGTACTCGCCCACGGACCTGATTGATCCGCGCAGCGCGATTTCCGGCACCACGCCGGTTCTCAAGACCTCGACGCACTACTTCTTCCGCCTGTCGGACCCACGCGCCCAGCAGTTCCTGCGCGAGTGGACGGGCGGCAAGGCCGCCGACGGCAAGCCGCACGTGCAGGCGGAAGTGCTCGCCAAGGACGAGGAATGGCTCAACGGCAATCTCGCCGACTGGGACATTTCGCGCGACGCCCCCTACTTTGGCATCGAAATCCCCGGCGCGCCCGGCAAGTACTTCTACGTCTGGCTTGACGCCCCGATCGGATACCTTGCAAGCTTCAAGGCCTACTGCGCCAAGAAGGGCATGGACTTCGTGCACGAGCTCACCCGCCCCGACACCGAGCAGATCCACTTCATCGGCAAGGACATCATCTACTTCCACACGCTCTTCTGGCCCGCGATGCTTCACTTCGCAGGCAAGCCCTACCGCGTGCCCGATCACGTCAACGTGCACGGCTTCATGACGGTGAACGGCCAGAAGATGAGCAAGTCGCGCGGCACCGGCATCAGCCCGCTCGACTACCTCAAGCTCGGCATGAACGCCGAATGGATGCGCTACTACCTCGCCGCCAAGCTCAACAGCCGCGTCGAGGACGTCGACTTCACCAAGGACGACTTCCAGGCACGCGTCAACTCCGACCTGATCGGCAAGTACGTCAACATCGCCAGCCGCGCCGCAGGCTTCATCTTCAAGCGCTTTGAGGGCCGCGTAAGCGACGAGGCGATGAAGGACAAAGTGCTCTCCGGCATCCGCGCCGCCGCCGACGAAATCCGCGACGACTACGAAAACCGCGAGTACGCCCGCGCCATGCGTCGGATCATGCAGCTTGCCGACGTCATCAACGAGTACGTCGACCGTGAAAAGCCCTGGGAGCTTGCCAAGAATCCGGAGCAGGCGGCCAGACTGCAGTATGTGGCCTCCGTTGCGCTCGAGGGCTTCCGGCTGCTTACGCTCTACCTCAAGCCCGTGCTTCCGGCAACGGCCGAGCGCGTGGAGAAGTTCCTCAACTGCGAACCGCTCAACTGGTCGAGCGTGGATGCGTGCCTTGCGAGCAGCCGTCCGATTTCCAAGTTCGAGCACCTGATGGGGCGCGTTGACCGCGAAAAGCAGCTCGATGTCCTGCTGCCGGATGCTACTGCCGCCCAGGCCATCAAGCCCGAAAAGAAGGCCGCCCCCAAGGCTGCGCCGGCAGCTCCCGCAGCCTCCATCGCCGCTGCGGCGGCGCCTGCCGAGGTGGAAGCCGTGGCCGACGTCTGCACGATCGACGACTTCTCGAAAATCGATCTGCGCGTTGCCCGCGTCGTCAAGGCTGAAGATGTGGAGGGCGCCGACAAGCTCATCCGTCTGGAGCTTGACATCGGCGACGGCCGCAACCGCCAGGTGTTTGCCGGCATCAAGGCCTACTACAAGCCCGAGACGCTCACCGGCAGGCTGATCGTCATGATCGCCAACCTTGCGCCGCGCAAGATGCGCTTTGGCGTGAGCGAAGGCATGGTGCTTGCGGCAAGCTACCAGTCCGACAAGGGCCGCGGCGTGTACCTCATCACGCCCTTTGAAGGCGCCGAGCCGGGCATGCGCCTGCGTTGATCGCCGCTCCTTTTCGGATCCAGAAGACCCCGCGCCCGCCGCGGGGCTTTTGCTTTTATGGCGCTTGCACCCGCACAAAAGCCCGCACCGGAGCGCCGTCGCGCGCGTCGATTTTCACCGGCAGCGCTGCAAACTCCAAAATGCGCCGGCAAAGGATCTTTTCCAGGGCGCAGAGGTTTTCCACGATGAGTCCGCCCTGCGATTCAAACCATCCGCGGTGCAGGGCCACGCCGCTGCGGTCCCACCCGGCGCAGTCAAGTCCCGCGCCCTTGCGGGTGAGCTGCGCCGCGCGCCGCACAAAGGCTTCCTCAAAGACCGGACCCGTTGTGAAGTAGTCTTCTTTCCCCCAACGGCTGCTCATGCCGGTGCAGATCAAAAGCCAGTCGCAGGCGCAAACGCCGTCCAGGAACCGCTCCCCGACCGGCCCTGCAGCGCTTCGCACGTCCAGCAGGCAGGCCGTGCCGCAGAAATCCTCCAAATCGAAGTCGCAAAAGGCTTTGCCGTCGGAAAGCACGTGCGCTGGCGCATCCACATGCGTGCCGGTGTGCGAGGCAAGCGAAAACTGCGTCACAAGGCAGCCGTCGGCGGCAATGCCGGCGGCCTGCCGGAAAAGCGGAGCCGGGTCGCCCGGATACGGGAGCGTGCCCGCGCCCACCCTGTGTGTGAGGTCAATCCACTGCGTGTGCATGCATCCCGCCTCCTTTTTGCGCGTCCTGCAGCTCAGAGTTTATTTCAACAGCATCTCAATCCAAAACGGAATGCTTGCCATCGCGCACAGCGTCTGCGCCGTGGTGACGTTGGCCACGGCCGCGGCGTTGCCGCGCATGCTGGCGGTCATCACATAGCAGGACTGCGCCGTGGGCAGCATGGCAAAGAGAATCGCCACGCCTGCTTCCACCGCCGACAGTCCGCAGGCCGCCGACACGCCCCACGCAATGAGCGGCACCAGAAAAAGCCGGTCGGCGCAGGATGCCGCAATGAGGTGCTTGTGCACCAGAAAGTTTTCCATGCGCAGACCCGCGCCGATGCACAGCAGCCCCATGGCAAGCGAGGCGCTGCCGAGGTTCTTTAAAAGCGACATGGCCGTCCCGGGAATCGTGAGACCGGTCACGTTGACAATGAGCCCCAGCACCGTGGCAATGATGAGGGGATTGGTGAGCACGCTTTTGATGGTCGAGCGCCAGAGATTGGTGTGCGACTGCGCCTCCTCCTTGCGTGCGACGGCATTGGCAAGCACGGCAACGGCGATGGCGTTGCTCACCGGCACCCAGAAGGCGATCAAAAGCGACATGAGCGAAAGGCCCGTTTCGCCGTAGAGCCTCGCGCAGACGGCAAAGCCGATGTAGGTGTTGAAGCGAAAGCCGCATTGAAAGACCGAGGCGTGCGTCCAGTCGTCGTCCTTGACGAGGTAGCGCATGCACCAGGCTGCGGCAACGGCAAGCAGCATCGCGCCAAGTCCTGCGCACAGAAAAAGGCCTGCGGCCGAGGGCTGGATGTTGGAGGTGGCAACCGACGTAAATAAGAGCGGCGGGAAAAGAACGTAGAACACCAGTTTTTCAGCAGTGTTCCAGAAGCTGCGCTCCCAGTGCAGGAGATTTGCCAGCGCCGCACCGATCAGAATGACGAGAAAATCCGGCAGGATCAACAAAATGCCGTCCATAAGGCCTTCCTTTGAAGCAAAAACGAAAAAAGAGACGGTGGGTGAAATGTCTAGGAAACAACAATGGGGAACGCCGCCGTCCTGACTTCGATGCTAAAAGGCGCTTGAGCCGTTAGAGTCTCTATAAGTCCGGCTTATGACTTTTCATCAGCCGCCGTCATGGTGCGGCCGGACCGGTTTTCAAAGAAAGGAAAAAAAAGAACGTGAAAAGCGCCTTCAACGCCGCACCGGCAAAACGCTCCAGAAGCACGGCTGCGGCAGACCGGCTGGATTTGCGCAGCGTGCAGCCCTTTCAGCTGCTCATCTTTGCGACCGCCGCACAGTGCGGCTCCTTTAGCGAAGCCGCCCGCAGGCTCAATCTCACGCAGCCCGCCGTCTCGCAGACCGTCAGGCGCCTAGAGGAGGTCTTCGGCCTTGCGCTCTTTGACCGCAGCGCAAAGCCGCCGGCTCTCACGGCCAAAGGGCGGGAGTTTCTGCTTCTTGCACGCGAACTCACGGCGCAGGCCGCGCATTTTCTGGAAGCCGTCGAAAACCTGCGCGAGGATGCCGTCCGGACGCTTCGCTTCGGCATCACCGAGTCGGCCGCGCTTTTTGCAAGCGTCGAGCTGGAGGCGTTTCTCATGCGCCAGACCAAAACCTTTGAGGCGCGCTGGGGCCTGATTCCCAAAATCCTCGCGGACTTTACGGGCGGCAGGCTCGACATCGTGGTTGCGCCCGACATCAGCGCGCAGGAGCGGGCCCTTGCCTTCCCTCTTTTAAGCGAACGGTACCTTCTCGTCTGCCCGCAAAGTGAAAGCCTCGCCGAAGACCTGCAGCCCCTGGAGCGGCTGCGAGAGGCGCTGCAGCAGCCCTTCATCACCTACCGCACCGACTCCATGGACTGGCGCAAGTCGCTTTCGATGCTGCGCATCATGGGCGTGACGGTGCAAAAACAGATTGCGCTCGAAAACACGCAGGCCGTGGCGGGCGCCGTCCTGCGCGGCCTGGGCTGGACCATCCTGCCGCCCATGAGCCTGTGGAGCATCCGCAGCGACCTGCACGCCGTCACCGTGCACGGCATCGACAACTCGATTGAAAAAACGCTCTGGTGCGCCGCGCGCACGCCGCGGTTTCGCATGCTGGCGCAAAGCGCGGCGGAAATCTTCCGGCGCAAGCTCACGGAAATCTGGCTGCCCGAGCTGCTGCGCGCCAAGCCCGCCCTTGAAGGGTTCGTGCGGCCGGCCTCCGGGCAATAAAAAAGCCGGCAAAGGCACGCCATTTCTGGCGGCTTGTCCGGCTTTTGTGCGGCCGGCAGTCTCTGCCGGCCGGGGAAGACACGCACTACACCATGAGGATGGCGCAGGCGAGTACTGCAATGATGCAGGGGATGGCGGTGCGCTTGACGACGTCAAGGGGATTGACCATGGCAATGCCCGAGACGAGAATCGTGACGCCTGCCAGAGGCGACATCGTGCGGCCGAGGGCGCCGGTCAGGAACGCCAGACCGCCCAGGCCTTCAATCGTCATGCCGAATTCCTTGGCGTGCGGAGTCACCGTTTCGTTGAAGGCAAGCGTTGCCGCGTCGCCGGAGCCCGTGATCACGCCCATGATCCAGGGACCGATGGAGCCGCCCCAGCGGGCGATGTCGTTGGATTCCTTCAGAGCTTCAACGCAGGTGTCGATGAGGCCCGTGGCGCGCAGACCGGCGGCAAAGACGCCCGCGGCAATGATGATGCCGAGCACGTCGGCGTAGCCCTTGCCCATGCCGTCAAAGAACTTCTTGGAGAAGGTCTGCGGGTCGCTCAGGGAAACAACCAGTGCGCAGATGGCGCCGATCAGCATGGCCTGCGCCACGCCCATCTTGATCGCGGGAACCCAGAGGTTGCCGACCACCAGAATCGTGATCGGGATGAGCGGCACGATGGCGCGCAGCGGGCTCGGCGTGAAGGCTTCGTTCTTCAACTTCGATTCGTCAACCTGGGCGTTCGTGTCGCCCTTGCCGTCGCCCATCAGGAAGCACACGATGGCGGTGCCGACCACCAGGATCGCGCCGCACATAAGCGAATAATTGGTGTGCGTGCCGATGAACTGCATCACGTCCATGCCGGCCATCTTCGCCACAAACGGGTTGTGCGAGGTGCCGGGCGACAGGTACGAGCCGATCGTACCGGCGAGCACGGCGGCCGCCGCGGCAGCAGGCTTGATGCCGGCGCGCAGCATCAGCGGAATCAGCGTGGAGCCGACGGCGGCGGCGCAGCCTGCGGCCGACGGAATGGCGATGTTCACAAAGAACGTGATGATTGTGGAAACCGGCACGAGCAACAGACCCAGGCCGCGAATCGGGGCCGACAGGTAGTAGACCAGCGAACGGTCGCACTGCGTGTAGGTGGCCGTATAGGCAAAGCCCATCGAGCCGCAGATTGCCATGATGAGCGAATTGTTCGTCATCGACTTGGCAAACTGATTGAGGCCCATCATCGGCTCAAAACTGATGATGCACAAAAACAGGCCCGCGGCGATCAGCACCAGACGCGTTTCCCAACGCTTGACCAGTGCCCAGATCGTTGCAAAGATCACCGCAACGGCAATCCAGGACAGAACGCTCATAAAAAATCTCCTCGTCGAATCAGGCCTGCCTGCGGCAAAGCCTTTTTACGCTTTTAATTGTGTCATTTTATGACAGCCGGGCCGCCGGCTCCCCTTTGAAAACCCGCGGCCGGCAACCGCAATCCGGGATTCTTTTGCGCTAACAGGGCGTTTGTGCGCACTCTTAACACTCGGGGGGGGGGGGGGGGGGGGGGGCGGCGGGAGAAGAGA
>CALXOY010000013.1 GCA_944390145.1 uncultured Duodenibacillus sp. | reverse complement strand
CCTGCAGGCCGCGATATTCCCCTGTGCCGGGCTGCGGCCGGATGGTGAGCGCGCCAAATTTTTCAGATTCGGCGTTTTTCACCCAACGGAAAACCTCATTGGCAATCACAAAGAGATTCTCAAAATCCACGAGGGCGGTGTCCGGGCTGCCGGCCGGCCCGTCCTTATCGTCCCGGATTTCATCCACCCATGCCGATGCCGGCTCCTTGGATCCGATGATGGCGCAAAAGCTCTCATCCTTGAAGCCTGCCGCGCCGGCTTGGGCCGCCGTCTTGGCGAGCTCCTTTTTCATGCGGTCGATGATGTCGCCAGCTTTGGTGTTCGTCTTGCTGTCAAGCAGCGATCCGATGCCTGTCCACAGTCGGTCGAAGGCGATGCGCTCGGCATCCGGTGCTTTTCCCAGGCCCTCCACCAGTACGGCCTTGACGACATCGATGGAGCGCAGCGGCTGCCCGCGCATGTTGACGATCTCAAACATGGCCGGGCCTTCGTACCGGTTTGTGTCGTCGATGGGCAGCGTCACCCGCAGGACGCAGACGCTTTGACAAAGGCAGCCGGCAAACTGTTTGAAAAATTCCGCTTCATCAAGACCGCCTTTCCCGCTGTGCGCTTCGCCCGTGAGGATGGTGTTGATGACCTCGAGAATCGCATTGCCGATTGCGGGCTGCGTGCCGCAAGCCAGGTTGTCGTAGCGCCGGATGAGCGCCGGATCCAGGTGAAAGGCTTTCTCATCGACTTGAAAGCCGTCTTTAAACTCGCCCTTTTTCTCCACGCGCAGCTTCAAATAGGTGAGGATCGCCGAGATGCTCGTCAGCCGCTGCTGCCCGTCGAGCACTTCGAGGCCGTCGTTTTTCCGGTGGCAGACGACCGTGCCGAGAGAATAACGGCAGTCCGGGTCCTTGCGAGACCGCTTGAAATGCGCCGCCAGATCATGGACGAGAACCTCCACCTGCTTGTCCGTCCAGCAAAACGGCCTTTGATAAGCCGGAACAATCAAGCGTTTTTCGCCGGTTGCATCGATGAGCTCCTGCAGCGTGCAGAAACGGGCTTCAAACGGCGTGCTCATTTTGTTTTCCTTGATCCTTGAGCTTTTCAATGTCGGCTTCGTTTTCAGCCGCGACGTATTTGCGGTATGCCCCGGCATGGTCGCCGGCCATCGGCCAACCCACTTGATCCGGATGCGTCAGCCGCTCAAGCTCGCGGCGGCAGTCAGCGGGACTGTTGGTGCGGTAGGGCAGCGTGAGCAGATTTTCAAACGAACGGTCGAGCTTGAAAAACGCCGTCTGCCGCGCTCCTACCAACTTGGCGAACACAGTGATGGTATTTGGCGAATCCCGGGGCGTGATCGGCTTTCTCAGGCGCTTGAAAAGCCGGATGTAGTACTGAATGTAAAGCAGCAGTTCGAAATCCCGGTTGTAGGCGCAGCAAAGGCGCTTGACATCTTCATCAAACGGTTTGCTGAGATCGGGGCTTTCGACGGAAAACCGGTCAAGCCAGCAGACGGCCGCCTGAATGGCAAGCGCACGGCTGTCGTCAAACTGCCAGTCGGGGTTGAGTACGAGGCGGGCAAACACGCTGTCAACTTCTCCGCCGGACGACTTTTGCAGGCAAAGCGCCTCCACCATGCGCTGGTAAGAGGCAAGCGTTGCAAAAAACGGCATGCCCGCGATGACAGGCGACATCAGGTCGGGCAGAAAGCCGCCTTCGGGCATTTGCGCTGAAAGCGCAAGCTTGGCGTCCACGACGCGGTTGCCGTGAACGGTACCGTGCATGCCCTTGAGCTTCTCGACATTGCGTTTGTCCCAAAACATCCAATAAGGCTCTCCGACGCGAAGCAAAAGCAGGCCGACAACCGTTTTCCTGAGCCGCGTGCTGCGCTCCTCTGTGGCCGTGAGCGTCTTCCAAATCTCCCGGATTTTTCCGCCCGCACTTTCCTGACCGGGCGCGGGCTCGCCGGCGCTATTTTCGTCGCTGGCGGCAAGCGCAATGCGCATGTGATAGGCCTTGAGGATGTCCAGTACGTCCATGTCCATGCCGCGGTTGTTTTCGCACTGGAAAAAGAGATCGGCGTCATAACGGCTTTCGATGATGCGCACGGCAAAAACGCCGTTGGTGAGCTCGTATTTCAGGCGCCGGAGCTCCCGCCGGAAAAAGTTCGCGGCGTACGCGCGGACGGCGTCCTCCCCGACTTCGGCTTTTGCGTCGTTTGCGAGCGCCTTGACGCGCAGGTAGTCGGCCAGAAGCTCCCGGTAAATGCTGCGGATATGCTCCTGCGTCTGCGGCTGACGGTACACAAACCGCGGGCGCCAATCATCACCCTGCCATTCCGCGGGATCGGCAGCCTCCTTGAGCACATCGATCAATGCCCTGCGCTCTTTCTGAACCGCGTCAAACCCGTCGACAGCACACAGAAGCGCTTGAAAAAGAATGAGAAAACTTGTGAGCCGCTGCTGGCCGTCAATCAGTTCGAGCGCGACCTTGTCGCCGTCCCTGTTGGCGTAAAAGCAAATCGTGCCGTAGTAATACGCGGCGCCTTCATCGTAGCAGCCATCCTGATCCGAAGGCTCTTCCTGTTTTTCAACAGGCTTGAAGCGAAAATCGTCGAGATCGTCGAGCAGCTTGCGCACGTCGCCGACCGCCCAGCGGTATGGACGTTGATAAGGAGGGATCTGTACTTCGGCGCCAGTGAAGCCCGCAAAGCGCCGCGCCAGCACTTCACAAAGCGTGTATTCGTATTCTTTCATGGGAGAGGACGCCGCCTTTCAAGAAGAGACCTCTGAAGCGGCATTTTTTGAACCATCCAACCGATAAAGACCAATCTTTGACGAGCGACTTTAAAGCAATGACGACAATTTTTCGCTGCGTGCATCAAATGAGGAATCTTCGGATAAACGGACACGAGGGATTGTGAACGGCAACAGCTTGCCCTGGGACATAAAGACGAAAGTTTCTGAAAAAAGGGGCTTGTCGGAATAAACCAACAAACCCCCTTCAAAGGCGGCCGTCAACAGGCTGCCGCCCTTGCTAACACAAGTCCGGTTAGAAAGTCATGCGCACGCCGGCGCTAAAGAGATACGGGTTGTCGATGTCGCCGCCCGAGGTGCGTTCGAGTTCGCCGTAGAAGTAGGCGCTGTCGCCCATCATGAACTGCGCGCCGATGCCGTAGGTGACCCAGCCGCCGCCCAGGTCTTCGCTCAAGCTTGCGCGATCGTCCTCCTTGCTGGCTACGCCGTCGGCGTCGCCCAGCCAATCGTAGGAGTAGGACAGCATGCCGTAGAACGATCCCTTCTTTTCAGGGAAATCGTAGCCGGCACGAACGCCAACTCGAGTGATGAAGGACTGGAAGTCGTCCTGATCAATCTTCACGCCGTTGGAAGCCGTCGCATCGTCGCCGCTGACAAAGCCGTACGTGAACTCAAACTGCGGTTCGATATAGGCGCGGTCTTCGATGAAGCGGAACGTGTGTCCCATTTCAGCCGAGAGGCTGAAGGCGTTGGAACTCGTGTCCAGGTCCATGTTGCCGGCAGTGATGTCATTCTTGAGGTAGCCATACCGGGCGATCAAATCCAGGAACGAGCCGCCGTCAGCCATATAGGTGGCGTATGCGGCAAGACTGTAGCTGTCGCCGTCGGCTGAACCGTTGTCCAGATCAGCATCCGAATCCGTGTAGGAGAACGCGCCGCCCGCGATCCAGTGATCGTTGATGCGGTAGTCGCCGCCCACCTGGATGGTGGTGTGATCCATTTCGACTTCGTTCGTGCCGCCCCACTGTGATTCACCGCCGTAGACGCGGGCCCAGGCGCCGATGTCGCCATCAGCGTTGCGGATGTCGCCCAAACGCTTGGTGAGGTGGTTGATTTCATTGCGCCACTGCACAAGGCTCATGGCGTTGACAGAGCTGTAGCTTGCGAGCTTGGTGTTGTCGGCTTGAGAGACCTGCTGCGTTCCGTCCGCGAGCGTCTGACGTGTCCAGGCGCCGTTGATGTCGCCTTCAGCCACTCTTTCAGCGATCATTAAACCCTCACCGGTCTGAGTGGTAACCGTAAGCCCCTTGAGGGTCTCCGTGTTTTCCGCCGTGAGATCATCTGCATCGATGCCCGTATAGTTGACAACCAGACGAGCCTGCGCACCCTCGGTTTGAACTTGATCGACCGAAAAATGCGCCGTCGTGAGGTTTCCCTGCTCATCGGCCTTTGTCACCGCATTAAACGTACCGCCGCCGGCGAGCACAACCAGCTCTCCAATGCCCACTTCCTGATTTGCTCTTTCGGTATTGACGACGCCGTTGTCAAGCGTGAGCTTGGTGACCTTCATCGGGCTGGCGCTAGGATCAGGAATATCCGCCGCCGCATTCCACTGAGCGCCGTCCGAGAGGCCAAGATCGAGCCTTTGAGCCTGTTTGTCATAAGTCATCAACGATCCGGTCCAGTAGGAGTTTTCGCCCTTGAGATTGAGCAGCAAACCGCTGTCGAGGTTGAGATCCGTGTCAGGATTTTTGTCTTCAGCGTACTGGATGACGCCCTCAATCTGAATGATCTTGTCTTCGTTCTTCTCGTTGATGGCAACGAGAGAGTCCCCTCGAGTTGAAATGGCATAAGGGGCTTTGATGAACAGGTTTCCGTTGATCTTGATCACGCCGTTTGATGTGGCGTTAAGGGCCGACACGGCGTAATCCCCGCCATCGTTGTTGGCGATTTCACAAGTGATGTAGGTGTTTTCCGCATTCACAATCACTTGAGCCGACGACTCGTCTGGCTGCTCCAGTGATGTATTGGTCATCGCATAGATGCCGGCCGTCTGCGGGATTGTTGTGTTGCGGTCGGATGTCACCTTGATCTTCAGGGTCTGTCCTTCAACGGTGATTTTGCTGTTTTGACCGTTCGCCCAAAGACCATTCATATAGGGGCCGGACGCCGTCACATCAATTAAGTTGGTGTTTGAAGAACCGAGAGAAATCTGGCCGCCGTTATCGGCCTTGACGCCCGCGCCAGTGTCTTGATAACTCGAGCCGGTGTACTCGGATACAGCCGTCACATTTCCATTGAACGTCAGCGTTGACGAGCCGCTTGCAACAATGGCATAGCTCTTTGAATCATTGGATGCAATGACATCCTTGTTGAAAATTGGGGCGCCATCGGTTTCAGGCGTTATTTGCGCAGCCGTTGCCCCTCCACCGGAAGAGCAAAGCCCATCACCATCGCCACAGCGACGGCGGTTTTGCAAAACTTCTTCTGTTTCATTCCTTCATTTCCTGTCTAAGAAAAGCAGAGTTACGCAAGCGTCCTGCTGCAACAACGCACCACATGGATCAACTTGCGGGTATTGTCATAATAGAACCAAATGGTCGTCGCCCCCCCAAAAAAAACACACCGAAGCATCTGTCACCTAAAGGTTTGACAGTCAGGTGTCTCATTCGTTGACAGGGCTTTGGGACGGTGGCTTGTGCGTGTGGTTAGCGCCTCTTTGAAACCGCTCGGTTATCCGGTTTTTTGCCCAGTTTGTTGCACGGTTTTGGGGTGACTGAGGACGTTTTCCTGTGAAAAAAGACGGACTTGAAAGGAGTTCTCTCGCCTTGGGGAAACCAGCTTTTTGCCCGCCGGTCGGGACATTGCGCGGGAAGCAGATAAAAATAAAGGCCCGCGATGTGCGAGCCAATTATTTTTTGATGGTGCGCCAGGCAGGATTCGAACCCACGACCCCCTGGTTCGTAGCCAGGTACTCTATCCAACTGAGCTACTGGCGCACTCTTTTTCAAATTTTTGCTTCGCTTCTTGATCAGCGAAGGATTGGTATTTTACGGAACGGTTTAAAAATTGCAAGGGGTTTTGCAAAAAAATTTTCCGCCCATCACCTCTTGTCACCGGCTTTCCCGAACGCCGCACCAAGCGCCTCCAAAAACGCCTGCGCCGTCCGCGACGCTCTGGCCTCATGCGGCCAGGCCACCGCAACCTCGGTTTCAAGCGCCGGCTCAAGCGGCCGGAACACCACGCCGTTTTCCTCGGGAACGATGCCGCGGATGCACAGCACTGCCGCTCCCGTGTGCACCAAAAGCGAGGCGTTGTAAGAAGGTTGTAGGTGCCGACCCGACGGATTTCCCTGCCGCGGCCCAGCCGGCCGGCCAGCAGATT